>JAGXSN010000001.1 GCA_018333815.1 Sulfuritalea sp.
GTCAGCACGGCCGCCAGTCGATCGCGCAACTGGCGGCGATCCACGATCATGTCGAGCGCGCCCTTCTCCAGCAGGAACTCGGCGCGCTGGAAGCCTGCGGGCAGGGTTTCGCGCACGGTCTGCTCGATCACGCGCGGACCGGCGAAACCGATCAGCGCGCCCGGCTCGGCCATCACCACGTCGCCGACGAAGGCGAAGGAGGCGGATACGCCGCCCATGGTCGGATCGGTCAGCAGCGTCACGAAAGGCAGCCGGTGGCGCGCCAGGCGCGTCACGGCCGCCGTGGTCTTGCTCATCTGCATCAGCGACAGCAGGCCCTCCTGCATGCGCGCGCCGCCCGAGGCGGTGATGCAGAGGAACGGCAGCTGATGTTCGAGGGCGAGATTCACGCCGCGCACGAAGCGCTCGCCGACCACCGAACCCATCGACCCGCCCATGAACTCGAATTCGAAACAGGCGACCACCAGCGGCAGCGTCTTCACGGCCCCCTGCATCACGACGAGAGCATCGGATTCGCCGGTTTCCTCGTGCGCCGCGGCGAGCCGGTCGGGGTAGCGCCTGCTGTCCTTGAACTTCAATACGTCGAGCGGAAGGATCTCGCCGCCGATCTCGAACCGGCCTTCCGGATCGAGCAGCAGGTCGAGGCGTTCGCGCGCCTTGAGCCGGTGATGATGGCCGCACTTCGGGCAAACGCTGAGGTTCTGCTCGAGGTCGGTCGCGTACAGCACCGCCTCGCAGGACGGGCACTTGCGCCACAGACCTTCGGGAATCGACTTCTTCACGCCCTCGGCGCGCTTGATCTTCGGCGGCAGCAGTTTCTGGAGCCAACTCATGCTTGCACCCCCCTGGTCGTTGCATCCATGGCCGTGCGCACCTCGCGCAGGAAGGCCGTCACGCGCGCGGGCGCTTCACCCGCAGGGCTTTGCTCGATGGTTTCGATGATCTTGCTGCCGATCACCACCGCATCCGCCACGCTGGCGATGCGCGCCGCGCTCGCGGCATCGCGGATGCCGAAACCGACGCCGACGGGCATGCCGACCTTGGCGCGGATCACCGGAATGCGCCGCGCCACCTCGTCGAGATCGATCGCGGCCGAGCCGGTCACGCCTTTGAGCGACACATAGTAGATGTAGCCGCTGCCCAGTTCGGCAACGTCGGCGAAGCGCCGATCCTCGGAGGTCGGCGCCAGCAGGAAGATCGGATCGATGCCGTGCGTCTGCAGCAGGTCGGCGAAACCGGCGCACTCTTCCGGCGGATAGTCGACGGTCAGCACGCCATCGACGCCCGCCGCCTGCGCATCACGCGCGAACGCTGCCTGGCCGTAGGCTTCGACCGGGTTGGCATAGCCCATCAGCACGACCGGCGTGGTTGCATCGGTCTTGCGGAATTCATGCACCATGCCCAGCACGATGCGCAGACTGACGCCGTAAGTCAGCGCACGTTCGGAAGCGCGCTGGATCGTCGGGCCATCGGCCATCGGATCGGAGAACGGGACGCCCAGTTCGATGATGTCGGCGCCCCCCGCCACCAGCGCCTGCATCAGGGGCAGGGTCTGGCCGGGCTCGGGATCGCCGGCGGTGATGAAGGGGATCAGCGCCTTGCGCTGCCGGCCCTGCAACTCGGCGAACTTCGCGGCAATTCTCGACATGGTCAGAACCTTATTCCGGCTTTCTCAGCCACGGTATGCATGTCCTTGTCGCCGCGGCCGGACAGATTGACGAGCAGGATCTTGTTTCTGGCCAGCGTCGGGGCGATGCGCGCGGCGTAGGCCAGCGCGTGGCTCGATTCCAGCGCCGGGATGATGCCTTCGTTGCGGCACAGGTCGTGGAAGGCCTTGAGCGCCTCGTCGTCGGTGACGGTGACGTATTCGGCACGGCCGGAATCCTTGAGCCAGGCGTGCTCGGGACCGACGCCCGGGTAGTCGAGACCGGCGGAAATCGAGTGGGTCTCGATGATCTGGCCGTTCGGATCCTGCAGCAGGTAGGTGCGGTTGCCGTGCAGCACGCCGGGCTTGCCGGCGGTCAGCGAAGCGGCATGTTTGCCGGTCTCCAGGCCCAAGCCGGCCGCCTCGACGCCGACCAGTTTGACCTCGTCGCGCGGGATGTAATCGTAGAAGATGCCCATGGCGTTGGAACCGCCGCCGACGCAGGCGATCACCTGGTCGGGTTGCCGTCCCGCCAGCGCCGACATTTGCGGAATGCACTCGCGCCCGATCACCGACTGGAAGTCGCGCACCATCATCGGATAGGGATGCGGGCCGGCCACGGTGCCGATGATGTAGAAGGTATTCCCGATGTGGGTGACCCAGTCGCGCATCGCCTCGTTGAGCGCATCCTTGAGCGTCTTCGAACCGGATTCGACCGGCACGACGGTCGCGCCGAGCACCTTCATGCGATAGACGTTCGCGGCCTGGCGCCTGACATCCTCGCTGCCCATGTACACCACGCATTCCATGCCGTAGCGCGCCGCGACGGTCGCGGTCGCGACGCCATGCATGCCGGCTCCCGTTTCGGCGATCACCCGCGGCTTGCCCATGCGCCGGGCCAGCAGCGCCTGGCCGATGCCGTTGTTGATCTTGTGGGCGCCGGTATGGTTGAGATCTTCGCGCTTCAGGTAGATCTGCGCGCCGCCGAGGGCTTCCGACCAGCGTCGGGCATGATAGATCGGGCTGGGACGACCGACGTAATGGGCCAGTTCATACTCGAACTCGGCCCTGAACGCCGGATCGTTTCTGGCCGACGCATAGGCCTCGTCGAGTTCGGCCAGCGCCGGAATCAGGGTTTCGGCAACGAAAACGCCGCCATACTTCCCAAAATGCCCACGTTCATCGGGCATCCTGTATTTATTGTCTGACATCTGCCATTCTCACTGCCGCGACGAAGGCGGCGATTTTTTCAGCATCCTTGATGCCTTTGGCGGCCTCGACGCCGCTGCTCACATCCACGGCCCAAGGATGCAGGCGGGTCACGGCCGCCATGACATTGCCCGCATGGAGCCCCCCTGAAAGAATCACCGGCAAGGGCAGGTTTTCAGGAATCAGCGACCAGTCGAAAGACCGTCCCGCTCCGCCGTACGCCTCGACCCAGGCATCGAGCAACAGGCCCTGAGCGGTCGGAAAAGCGCGGGCGAATTCTAACAGATCGAGTCCCGGCCTCACCCGCGCCGCCTTGATGTAGGGGCGGCCGAACTGCGCGCAGTAGCGCGCGTCCTCGTCGCCGTGGAACTGCAGCAGGTCGAGATCGACGTTCGCGAGGGCGGTGCGCACGACCTCCGCCGCGGCATTCACGAACAGGCCGACACGGGAAACGAAGGGAGCAGTCAGGCGCGCCAGCGCCGCAGCCCGATCCGGCGCCAGGAAACGCGGGCTCGGGGGATAGAAAACGAACCCGACGGCATCCGCCCCGCTATCCGCTGCGGCGGCCAGATCCTCGCTGCGGGTGATGCCGCAGATCTTGACGCGGGTTCGGCGCATGAATCAACAGACCGGCAGTTGCGGGGCCACCATGATACGTTCTTGCTGCGGCAAAACCCAGCGGTCGCCGTAGTCGATGCCAACCAGGTAAAGCCCGTGCGAAGCGTAAGTCGGGGCGCCGCGCCGCCGGTCGCGCGCCGCCAGCAGCCGAGCAAGCCAAGCCGGCGATTCCCTGCCCGTGCCGACGTAGACCAGGGCTCCGACCAGATTGCGCACCATGTGGTGCAGAAAGGCATTCGCGCAGCAGTCCAAGACGATCAAGTCGCCCTGCCGCGCAATATCGAGGCGATGCAGGATCTTGACGGGCGACTTCGCCTGGCATTCGGACGACCGGAACGCGGAAAAGTCGCGCTCCCCGATCAGGCTCTGCGCCGCCGCCTGCATCGCCTCGACGTCCAGCGGTCGGTGACACCAGCCGACCTTGCCGTTCAGCAAGCCGGGGCGCTCGCGGCGATTCAGCAGGAGGTACCGATAGGAACGCGCCCGCGCGGCGAAACGGGCATGGAATTCGGATGCCACCGGCATCGCCCAGCGCACCGCGACCGACGCGGGCAAATGGGCGTTGACGCCCCGCACCCAGGCGCTCATTGGACGCTCGGCGGCCACGTCGAAATGGACGACCTGTGCGGTCGCATGCACGCCGGCATCGGTGCGGCCGGCGCACACCGTCGCCACCGGGGCGCCGGCGATCACGGCCAGGGCGCGCTCCAGGGCGTCCTGCACGGTATTGCCGCCCGGCTGCGACTGCCACCCGAAAAACCCCGCACCATCGTATTCGAGGCCGAGCGCGACCCTCATGGCCGGAGCATCACGGCCAGCAGCGCCATTCCGACGGCGAGCAGGGTCAGGTGGTCGCGACGCCGGAAGGGAGGCGTGCGGAGGACCAGCACGCCCTGGTGCGACTCTGCGCCACCGGCTCCGGGCAGGATCCACTCGCGCCAATCGACGGGACGCTCGCGCTCGAGATATTCGAGCGCGAGCATCAGGCGCACCACTGTGGCCTCGCCCGAGGGAAGAGGTTTCAACAGCCAGTAGAGACCGCCGAGCAGTCCGGCGCTGCCGGTGACCTGATGCAGCAGGGCAAGGCTGGCGAGCAGCGCCACCAGGCGCGCGATCTGTTCGCCGCCGCGCAGCAACCCATCCTGCGTCACGCCGAGCTCTCCGGGAAACCCGGCAACATACACGCCGGGCGTGGCGAGGAAATACAGGACGGCGAGCGAAAGCAACAACCAGCGCGCGCGCCGCAGCAGGTTGCGGCAGCGTCGCGCCGCCAGCACGGCGGCCGCGCCGAGGCAGGCGCAGGAGAGAACGATCAGGCTCGCGAACCCCGCCCACTGCAGGCCCAGCGCGAAAGCGAACCAGGAAGCCAGCAGCGTGACGGGGTGCAGCATCGGCGCTTCGTTTGCCAAGACGTCGGGAAACCGCTGTCGCGGCGCCCGGGGTTATCCGTTCAGCTGGAGGAGCTTCGTCCGCGCCAGCTCCTGCTGGGTCGAGTTCCCTTCACTGAGCACCTCGTTGAGCAGTTCGCGCGCGCCATCGAGGTCGCCCATCTCTTCATAGGCCTGCGCGAGCTCAAGCTTGGTCGCCGCCTCGGAGTTGTCCGGCCGGGCGCTTTCGACCGGAAATTCCGGCGTCTCCGCTACCCTTTCGATTCCGGTTTCGGGAGCGGGCGGCGCACCCAATCCGGCGAGGTCTGGTCCAGCCGGTTCCTGATCTAGGTCCAAATCGAGGTCGAGGTTGAACTTGAGGTCGTCCACGTCTCCGGCCGAGGCTGCGGCTCCGGGCGTCTGTGGCGCCCGCCCCGGCGACTCGACCACCGTTGTTGTAGCTTCCGCTTCGACCGGAGAACCCAGATCGAGGTCGAAATCCAGATCGGAAAGCTTCATGTCCGCAGGGGCGATGGCCTTATCCACGGCCGCCTCGACCCGTTCACGAACTTCGGGGGTGCCAAGATCGAAATCGAAATCGAAATCGAGACCCGTCTCTTCCCGCGCCGCCGGCGCCGCCCCGGCCGCTGCCACGGGTTCTGCCACGGCCGCTGCCACGGGTTCTGCCCCGGCCGGCTCTGAAAAGTCGAGACCGAACTCGATGGCCCGCGCTTCTTCGACCACGAGGATCTGGTGGATCTGATCGATTTCGCCCGCTGCAGGAGGGGCAGGCGCAACCGGTTCGGCGACCGGCGCTTGCGAGTCCGCCGGCGGGGACGGCTCGATGCCATCCGGCTCGGGCGGGATGACGGAGGCTACGACCGCCGCCGCGGCAAAAATGCCGCCCGCAAGTCCCAGAGTACGGCCGACGGCCAGCGTCTTGTCCCAGTCCGCGCCGCGTCCGTTGGTCAATCCATGCAGCTTTCCGGCAATCGCCTCGAAGCGAGCGACGTTTTCCTGTTTCGCATACAGCTCGAGCAATTTCATGTGGATGGCCGAACGCGACGGATCTTTCTCCAGACCGGCGAGAAGAACCTCTTCAGCCTGGCGATCGCGACCGTAGGCCATCAGCACCTCGGCCTCGGCGACCGGGTCGACGATTTCCTCATCGGTCAGCAGGCCACCGTCGCTGAACTCTCCCTGGATCGAGATCTCGCCCGCGTCGGCGGCGGTCGCGGGGGCGGCGCTCGCCGGCGCCGTCCTGACTTCCTGTGCGCCGGCAGAGGCGGCCGGCGCCGCCGCGAGACCGGCCTTGGCCTGCTCGGCCGACTTCCTGCGGCGCCAGGACGAATACCCCAGGTAGCCCAGCAACAAGGCAATCAGACCGCCTCCGCCATAGACGAGGGCTGGGTTCTCCTCGATAAAACCGGGTTCGGGCGGCGGCGGCGCGAATACCGGCGCCTTCGCCACCGGAGGCGGCGCGGGGGCAGGCTCGGCCGGTTTCTCCGCGGACGGCTTGGGCGGGGCCGCGGGAACCTCCTGTTGCAGTTGAATCCCCGTCTGGCTCTTGATCTCGACCAGCTGCTTCAGGTTCTCGATGTTTTTTTCAAGCTGAGCAATCCGCTCCGACGCCTCCCGCAAGGCCTTGTCGCGCGCGATCAGGTCTTCCTCAAGACCGGTTCCTGGCGCAGCCTTGACCGGCTCGGTGCGCGAAACCTCGAGCTTGTCGGTAACCGCCGGCGCAGGCGCCTTGTCGATCACGCGCGGCGCGATCACCCCGGCCGCTTGTTGCCTGGGTGCGGTCTCCGCAGCTGGCATTTCGGCCGCGGCACGCGCCAGCCGACTGCGGTAGGCACTGAATTCTTCGACATGGGCGATCACCAGTCTGCGCGCCTCAGCCGGATCGACGCCTGCCGCCTCCTCTGGAACGGGGACTCGCAAAATCTTCCCGGCGTGCAGCCTGTTCATGTTGTTGCCGACGAAGGCGTCTTGATTGACATTGAACAGGGCGACCAGCATCTGGTCGAGCGTCACCGTTTCCGTCCGGGTTTCCCGGGCAATCTTGCTCAGCGTGTCGCCCGGCTTGACCCGATACTCGGTGGCGGCCGGCTGCACCTTTCCGGTCGCGTTCGCGGCGGGTTTGGGCTGCGCCGGGGCCGGCGGCAGAGCCTTGCCGATCGGCGTGACGGGCGCCACGACCGACGCCGGCCGCGCCGCCTGGAGGAGTTCCGGCGGATCGAGCAGGAAAGTGTATTCCCTCACCATGCGGCCCGATGTCCAGTTCAGCTCGACCAGAAAATGCAGGAAAGGCTCGCTGATCGGTCGCTTCGACGTCAGCCGCAGTACCGGCTGACCGGCCGCATTTTTGTCGAGATGGATGCGTACATCGGACAGCAAGGGCATGTACTCGATGCCGGCTTCCCGGAAGGCCTCATGGGAAGCCAGTTTCGCCGTCATCGAGACCAACTCGCCGGGCGTCGCGATGACCGCGATTTCGGCGTTGAGCTGCTGGCCGATGCCGGAATACACGCTCAGCCTGCCCAGACCCGCGGCCTGCGCCGAAAGGGCGCCGGCCAGCACCAGCGCCAGCACGGACGATCTGAACATCGATGGTTTGAGTATTTTGCTCACAATATACCCCGCCGGTTCTGGATGGACGCCATTCAAAATAACATCATGGACTTAATGGCGCAAGCTCGACCTTTGGTTTATATGCCGAATACGATTAGCCGAGCAAGATTCGCAACATCCGGCGCAACGGTTCGGCAGCACCCCACAACAGCTGGTCTCCACAGGTGAAGGCGCCCAGATACTCGGGGCCCATCGCCAGTTTGTGCAGGCGGCCGACAGGCACGGCCAGCGTGCCGGTGACCGCGGCGGGCGTGAGCTCGCGTTCGGTCGCCTCGCGTTCGTTGGGCACGACCTTCACCCAGTCATTTGCGTTGGCGATGAGCTCGCTCAGCTCGTCGAGCGGAACATCCCTCCTGAGCTTGATGGTCAGGCCCTGCGAGTGGCAGCGCAGCGCGCCCACGCGTACGCACAGGCCGTCGATGGGGATGCTGCCCGGGGTACGGAAAGGGGGCTTGCCGAGGATCTTGTTGCACTCGGCTCCGCCCTTCCATTCCTCCTTCGACTGGCCGTTGTCGACGGGAGCATCGATCCAGGGGATCAGGCTGCCGGCCAGCGGCACGCCGCGGAAGTTCTTGGTCGGGAACGCGGCGGCGCGCATCGTTTCGGCCACCTTGCGGTCGATATCGAGGATCGCGGAAGCCGGATCGGCCAGCGCCGACTTCACCGCGTCATGCACGACGCCCATCTGGGAGAGCAGTTCGCGCATGTTCTGCGCCCCGGCGCCCGAAGCCGCCTGGTAGGTCATGGCCGCGGCCCATGCCACGAGGTCGGCGCGGAACAGGCCGCCCAGTCCCATCAGCATCAGCGAGACGGTGCAGTTGCCGCCGATGTAGTTCTTGATGCCTTTCGCCAGCCCAGCCTCGATGACGTCGAGGTTGACCGGGTCGAGGATGATGATCGCGTCGTCGGCCATGCGCAGGGTGGACGCCGCGTCGATCCAGTAGCCGTCCCAACCGGCCGCGCGCAGCTGCGGGAACACTTCCTTGGTGTAGTCGCCGCCCTGACAGGTGATGATGATGTCCATCCGCCCGAGCGCACCGATGTCCCTGGCATCCAGGAGTTTCGCGCCGCCGGCCTCGGCCGGCCCCTGACCGCCGACGTTCGAGGTCGTGAAGAATGTCGGCTCGACAAGCCCGAAATCACCCTCCGCGCGCATGCGCTGCATGAGCACCGAGCCCACCATGCCGCGCCAACCGACCAGACCCAGATTCTTCATGATTCCTTCTTTCCCGTTCCTGAGTTACAGCGCCGCCAGCACGGCGTCGCCCATATCCCGCGTGCCCACGCGCTGCATGCCCGGCTCGTAGATGTCCCCGGTACGCAAGCCCTGCGCCAGCACCTTCTTGACGGCCCGCTCGATACGCCCGGCAGCCGCCTCGTCGTTGAACGAATGGCGCAGCATCATCGCGGCGGAAAGAATAGTCGCCAGCGGGTTGGCGACGCCCTGGCCGGCGATGTCGGGCGCCGAGCCGTGACAGGGTTCGTAGAGACCCTTGTTTTTCTCGTCGAGCGAAGCCGAGGGCAGCATGCCGATCGATCCCGTCAGCATCGAGGCCGCGTCGGAGAGGATGTCGCCGAACATGTTGCCGGTGACCATCACGTCGAATTGCTTGGGATTTCTCACCAGCTGCATCGCCGCATTATCCACCAGCATGTGGGTGAGCTCGACGTCGGGGTAGTCCCGCGCCACCTCGAGCATGACGTCGCGCCACAACTGGGTGCATTCCAGCACGTTCATCTTGTCGACCGAACAGACCTTCTTGCTGCGCTTGCGGGCCGACTCGAAGGCCACACGGCCGATGCGGCGGATCTCGCTTTCGCTGTAGATCATGGTGTTGATGCCGACGCGCTCGCCATTGCGGGTTTCGATGCCGCGCGGCTGGCCGAAATAAATGTCGCCCGTCAGTTCCCGGATGATGAGAATGTCCAGGCCGGCAACCACTTCGGGCTTCAAGGTCGAGGCGTTGGCCAACTCCGGATACAGCACGGCGGGGCGCAGGTTGGCGAAAAGACCCAGGTCCTTGCGAATGCCCAGCAGCCCGCGCTCGGGGCGCTGCTCGCGCGGCAGGGCGTCGTACTGCGGGCCGCCCACCGCCCCGAGCAGCACCGCGTCGGCGGCGCGCGCGAGCTTCCGGGTGGCCTCGGGATAAGGGTCGCCGGTCGCATCGACGGCGCAACCGCCCAGCAGCGCTTCTTCCATCTCGAGCTTCAGATCGAGGGCCCGCAGCACCCGTACCGCCTCGGCGGTGATTTCCGGGCCGATCCCGTCGCCGGGCAATACGCATATTTTCATGACGCCTTCCCGCTACCCGTCATTTGACGGCTTTCTGAATGGCCTCGCCACCCTTCTCGATATCCTTGCCGATCCCCTGGACGGTGTTGCAACCGGCGAGGAAAACCGCTGCCGCGATCAAGCACAAAATCCGTTTCACCATCGTCTCCTTTCCAAAAACACGGCAAGCCGCACCGCGACCCGGCAGTCGCAGAAAACCTGCGGCTCGGCGGCGATTCCGTAGTGCGCGCATCGCCCGCGATTATCGCACAGCGATTCAGGGCCGCGGCAGACGGCAGCGCCAGACGCCCTCCCTGCCGCACGGCCGCAATATTCATTTCAGGTATTCACGTTCGGCGATCAGGCGCGCCCAGTGGAGCGGACTGAAATCCGTTTCGGCCAGCACGCCGGCCGCCGCCACGCCGAGGGCGGTTGCGACCGGAGGAAGCAGCAACAACCAGGCCGTCTCGCGTCGACCGACGGCGCGGATGTGTTCGTCGGGCCAGGATGGCGGGGCGGATTTCAGCCAGGCGCGGTAGAGGATGGGCAGGAAGTAGGCGGCATTGAGCAAGGCCGAAACCAGAAGCACCGTTTGCGCCCATTCCTGGCCCGCCGCCAGCGCGCCATCGGCCAGATACTGCTTGCTCACGTAACCGGCCAGCGGGGGGACCCCGATCATGCCCAGCGCGGCCACGCTGAAGGCCAGGGTCGTGACCGGCATGCGCCGGCCGATCCCGTTCATCTCGCTCACCTTGTGTATGCCGAGGGTTTCGGCGAAATTTCCCGCGCAGAAAAACAGGGTGATCTTCATGAGGCCCTGATGCACCAGGTGCGCCAGCGCGCCGATGGTGCCCAGCGGCCCGAACAGCCCGATTCCCAGCGCGATGTAGGACACCTGGCTGACGGTGGAAAAGGCCAGGCGCTTCTTGAGATCGTTCTGCGCCAGTGCGCGCGCGCTGCCCCAGAGGATGGTGATCGCCGCGATCACCGCCAGCGGCGTGAGAAGCCCCAGAGCGCCGGCGAATTCCACCCCATAGACTTCATACACGATGCGCACGATGCCGAAAGCGCCGGCTTTCACGACCGCCACGGCATGCAACAGGGCCGAAACCGGAGCGGGCGCCACCATGGCCTGGGGCAGCCAGCCGTGAAACGGCACGATGGCCGCCTTGACCCCGACCCCGATCATCAGCAACAGAAATGCGAGCTTCAGCAGCCCGGGCTGTTCCATCCCCAAGGCAGACAGATAGCCGCCGTAGGCAAAGTCCATCGATCCGACCAGCCCATGCAGCAGAACGATGCCGGTGAGCAGCACGGCCCCCCCGCCCAGGGTGTAGGCCAGATAGACCGTCCCCCCCTTCATCGCCTGGGGCGTGCCGCGATGCACCACCAGCGGATAGGTGGCCAGGGTCAGCAGCTCGTAGAAGACAAAAAAAGTGAACAGATTCCCGGCCATCGCCAGCCCCACGGTAGCGGTGACGCACAGGCTGAAAAAACCGAAGAAGCGGCTCCGGCGGGGCGAGTCTTCGAGGTAGCCGATGGCATACACGGTGGTGAAAAACCACAACAGGGTCGACAGCGAGACGAACAGGAGCGCGAGCGCGTCGGCCTTGAACAGAAGGTCCACGCCCGGCAGGACGGTGTGCCTGAAACCATAGTCTTCGCCGGCCTGGACGCCGGTCAGCAACACGGCTACCAGGATCAGCTTGGCGATGGCGCCGAAGAGGTTGAGCGCCGTTCGCAGCCCGACGCTATTTTCGGGCAGGGCGAAAATGATCAGGCCGGGCAGCAGGGAAGAGGCCAGCACCAGCAGCGGAAGGAGCTCGCCGGTTGTCACGCGAATCCCCCGACCGCCAGCAGTTCGATCAGCTCGGAGGCGCGCAACCCGATCAGCACGCTTGCCGCCGCCAGGACGAAGGCCGACCATTCCAGCGCGCGCGGCACGGGCTGGAAATGTCCCGGGCCAGTCGGCAGCAGGAAGGCCTGGCGCAGCACGCCAAACACATAGGCCGCCGCCAGCAGGCCGCCGGTGATCACCAGGGCCACCCAGCCCCACTGCCCGCGCGCGAGCGCAGCATCGATCAGCAGCCACTTGGCGAGAAAGCCCCCGGAGGGCGGCAGGCCCATGAGCGTGACGCCGGCCAGCCCGAAGGCGAACAGCGTGATCGGCAGCCGGTCGGCCACGCCGGTCAGCCCGGCGATGGCGTCCTGGCCGGTGGCCCTGATCAGCACGCCGGCGGCGGCGAACATCGCTGCCTTCGCGAGCCCGTGTGACACCGCATGGATCACCCCGGCGGCCAGCGCCGGGCCGCCGGGCGTTAGCAGGGGAAAGATCAGGAACAAATAGCCCAGCTGCGC
>JAGXSN010000002.1 GCA_018333815.1 Sulfuritalea sp.
TTTCACGTTCGCCATTTCACGATGAGACTAAGCACATCACAAATTGAAACCATCCGCGCTGCAGCCCAGCAGAATTTTGGCGCTGAGGCATCCGTATGGTTGTTTGGCTCGCGCGTAGACGATACCAAGCGCGGGGGTGACGTTGACTTATATGTGGAGTCCACCCAAAAAAACACGCTCCTGTCGGCATTGCGTTGCAAAATCGCACTCGAAGACAGTCTGGACCTGCATGTTGACCTTATCGTAAAGGAACATGGGAAAGACAAGCCGATTTACCAGTTGGCAAAAACTCAAGGCATTCAACTATGACCGAACATTTGCGTCTGATCGCACGGCAGCTTGGAAATCTGCAACGAATGTGTGAATACCTTGCTTACTCGACACAACGGGTTCAACGAATTCTCCCCATTGATGACTGGCGAGCACTGAGCCTGGAGCAGCACGAAACACTTGCAGCATTCCGTGTTCGCTTTAGCGAATTTCAGGAGCATCTTGGAAAAACCATGCGTGCGGTTGCGATTGAAGAAGAGGTTGAAGTGGAGCGCTTTGGCTCAGTACTCGCCTTCATGGAAAAGCTGGGCGTACTTGACTCTACAGAACGCTGGAAAATCGTTCGCGAGTTAAGAAACGCGGTAAATCACGAGTATGACGAAGACGCTGACCGCTTGACGCAATTTTTTACAGAAATGGTCAAAGCCACACCAGAATTGCTTGAGCACTACCAGCGATTGCTGAGTTTTTGCGAAAAAGCCTATGGGATCAAGCCTGAATGAAATGCCGCCACTGCGGAACGGAACTCAAGCTGCCCCTGGTGGACCTGGGCAGTGCGCCGCCCTCCAACGCCTAACTGATTGATAGTCATGCGCCTCACACAAGAAGAACGCACCGAAATTACCCGATCCATCGCAGGACGCGATCCATCAGCGACCATCTACCTGTTTGGTTCTCGCGTTGACGATAGCGCGCGTGGCGGCGATCTCGACCTCCTGGTGCTTTCCAGGGAGATTGGCTTGTGGGATCGGCTTGATATCCTTGCAGACCTCCACCGCAAACTGGGCGAGCAGAAGATTGATCTCGTCGTATATCCCGATCTTTCCAAACCCTTTGCACGAATTGCAGCCAGAGAAGGAGTGCTGCTGTGACCCATCCTGACAAGATTCTTTTACTTGTAGAGGAATGTGAAAATTTGCATTCCGCATCGACCCATCTGAGATTTTCCATGGAGAGAACGCGAGAGCTGATCCAGCGTGTTCGGGATGAAATTTCATCCGAGGAACTTGAGCGGCTTGAGTCCCTTGCCAGCCGCTTTGCACGTTTGGCAGACATGCTGATACAACGCGTGATGCGGCTTGTCGATGAAATCGAACTCACGCCCTCGGGAAGTGTGCTGGATCGCATACACCGAGCGGAAAAGCGTGGTTGGGTCAATCGCGCCGATGTGCTGGTGCGCATCCGGGAATTGCGCAATCTGATCGCACACGAATATGCAGCGGACAAAATGGCCGAAATCTATGAGGCCGTCTTCATGCTCTCTCCTGAATTGGACAAAATCGCCAAGCAGGCCGCTGACTATTCCGAGTCACTTATCAAGCGCGTGCAGGTGCCCTGAAATGAAATGCCGCCACTGCGGAACGGAACTCAAGCTGCCCTTGGTCGACCGCATCGACCACCTCTACCAGGATCGCCACGAGCAGAACGTCCGTTTCTTCCTCCACCACGGCGACATGACCGATTCGTCATCGCTGATCCGCAACATCCAGCAGATCCAGCCCGACGAAATCTACAACTACCACCCGGAAAACTCCCACGTCATCCCGGCGCCGATCCGCAAGTTTCACGAAGCCAAGATCAACAACGCCTTTGGGCTGGCGCGGGGCTGCAAGCGGGGCTGGCCATGGCCCATGCGGATTACCTGCGGGTGAGTTGCGGGTGAGTTGCGGGTGAGTTGCGGGTGAGTTTGACGTCGCGCAAGGCGCTGGCAAAAAATTCGCTGATCAACCTCGCGGGCTTTGGCCTCCCGCTGTTGGTCGGGCTGATCGCCATCCCGCTGATCGTGCGCGGTTTCGGCATCGAGCGGTTTGGGGTGCTGACGCTGGCTTGGGCCGTCGTCGGTTATTTCAGCCTGTTCGACCTGGGCATCGGCCGGGCGATTACCCAATCGATGGCCGCGCGGCTGGGCAGCGCTAGCGCACGGGATGTCGCCCGACTGGCCTGGACGGGTCTGTTGCTGATGCTCGTCTTTTCCCTGATCGGGGCGGCGATCGTCGCCAGTCTGTCGCCCTGGTTCGTCTCCGCCGTATTGAACGTGCCGCAGGCGCTCAGGGAAGAAACCATCGATGCGTTCATCCTGCTGGCGGCGGCCATCCCGGCGGTGGTTTTAAGTGCCGGTCTCGCCGGGATACTCGCCGCCTTGCAGCGCTTCGACCTGATCAATGCCCTGCGCATTCCGATGGGGATGATGATCTTCCTGGTTCCCCTGGCCATCCTGCCCTATTCCGACAGCGTGGCGCATGTCTGCGCCGGATTGCTGATGATCCGGGTGCTCTTTCTGGTCTTGCACGCGGCGGCCTGTTTCCACGCCTATCCGCCGTTGCGGGCGCACAGAGGGATTGAGCGATCGGAAATCAGGGGGTTGTTGAGTTTCGGCGGCTGGATGACGGTCACCAACGTCATCGGGCCGCTGATGGTTTACATGGATCGCTTCGTCATCGGCGCGACCTTGACCCTCTCGGCGGTGGCCTACTATGTCACGCCCTATGAAATGGTCACCCGGCTTTGGGCCATCCCCGCCGCGCTGGTGGCGGTGCTGTTTCCGGCGTTTGCCGCGGCAAACGCCGGCGGATCGAGTCATGCGACGGCCCTGTATTCGATGGGCGCGCGCGCCATCCTCGGCATACTGGCGCCCATCGTGCTGGTGCTGGTGGTGTTTGCCGAAGAAGGGCTGCGTCTGTGGCTGGGCGATGACTTTGCACAACAGGGCAAAGCCGTTTTGCAATGGCTCGCCATCGGCGTTTTCATCAACGGCTATGCCCAGGTTCCATTCGCCTTCATTCAGGGAATCGGGCGCGCGGACATCACCGCCAAACTGCATCTTCTGCAACTGCCCATTTATGTCGTCACGATGTTCTGGTTGTTGAACATGTACGGCATCGTCGGCGTGGCCATCGCCTGGCTGCTGCGCATTGCCGTCGATGCGGCGCTGCTGACCTGGGTGGCGCATCGACTGAATAAAGACACGACCGCTGCCAGCAGGCAGATTGCCCCGCTGCTCGCCGTGCCGCTGGCGCTGTTCGCCATCGGCATGGCGCTGGACGGAATGACGCCGAAACTGCTTTTTACCGGCCTGGCGTTTGTGGCGATCCTTGCCATCGCCTATCATTCCGCCTCGCCCGAAGAAAAAAACGCGATCCGGAAAGCGGCCTGGCGTTTTCCCGCGAACTGATTGCCCCAACTCATGCACGACAACGACATCAAAACCCGTCCCTGGCCAGCTTGCCCCGCCTGCGGATTAGCTGGCAGCCCGCTGTATCGCGGTTTGACGGATTCGGTTTTCAACGTGCCGGGCGTCTGGGACATGAGCAAGTGCGACAACCCGGATTGCGGCACCCTGTGGCTCGACCCCATGCCAGAAGACGCTGATCTGCCCAAGCTTTACGCCGGCTATTACACCCACCAGCCCGCCACCCTGTCTCCCGCCTCTGATGACCCTTTGCGGGCGCTGCTCGGCCGGGTGCGGGCTGCGTATCTCCATGCCCATTATGGGTACGACGAGCCCCTCTCGTCCTCCTGGGCGGACAAACTGCTGGGCTTGGTTCCTTGGCTTTACCCTGCCTGGAAAGATAGTTTGCAAGCCAGTGTTTTTCATCTTCACGCGCAACCTGGCGGATGCTTGCTGGAGGTCGGTTGCGGCAGCGGAGCCGCGCTGCAATCGATGCAACAAAAAGGCTGGCGGGTGACCGGTCTGGATTTCGACGAGGGCGCCGTCAACAATGCCAGGAGCAAAGGGCTGGATGTACGCCAGGGGCAATTGTCCGCGCAGGAGTTCGCCGACGAGAGCTTCGATGCAGTGGTGATGAGCCATGTGATCGAGCACGTTCCATCGCCCGTTGAGTTGCTGGCTGAATGCCGCAGAATTCTAAAAAAAGGCGGGGTGCTGGTTGCGCTTACTCCCAACGCGCGTTCCTCGGGGCATAAACATTATGGGCGGAACTGGCGCGGGCTGGAACCGCCACGTCATTTGCAAATATTTACCCGGCAGTCACTGGCCAATTTCGCGGGCCGTGTGGGTTATGCCCATGTCGAAACATTCACCACCATGAATGGTTTTGTTTATCTGGATCTGGCCTCCGCTGAATTGGCTGCAGGCGAAAGACACGTCATGGGCGGGCGTGTTTCCCTTGTCCGCCGCATCCTCAGCCATGTGAAAGCACTTGGTTTGGGGTGGCGGCGGGTTGTTTTGGCATCCGGAAATACCGGGGAGGAGCTCGTCCTTGTCTGCCGCAAGTAATCCGTCATGCGCAGAGTCGGGACACGACCGCAATGGCATGGCGGGTGACAGACAAGCTGTTTTGGCCGTTCTGGTTTTATATCAGGTGGAAGCATCCAGCAGTCCTGCCTTGATGTCCTTTATGCAGGCGCTGGGTGAGACAGGCCTGGCGAGCCGGTTCAGGCTTCTGATTTACGACAACAGCCCCTCCCGATCGTCCGTGCCGGATGCCATGCCGCTGCCGTCGTCGTATATCCACGATCCGGCCAATGGCGGTTTGACGGCAGCCTACGATGCAGCCCTGCGCCTTGCCGAAAAAGAAGGGCATGAATGGTTGCTGCTGCTGGATCAGGACGCCGTGATCAACGCAAGCTACCTGAAAGAGCTCGGGCGACGCCTGTTCGAGTTGGCGGGCAATCGGCAGTGCGCGGTCTTGGCGCCCAGGCTGCTGGCGGAAAATGAAATCATTTCTCCGGCGCGGGTTTTATGGGGCGGGCGCTTGTTGCCCGTCGATAAAACACTGAGCGGTATTGCGCCGTGGGAAATTGTGGCTTTGAATTCCGGCGCGTTGTTGCGGGTGGCCGCGGTTCGCGAGCTGGGCGGATTCAATCCCGAATTCTGGCTGGATTATCTGGATCACTGGATTTTCAACCGGCTGCACCATGCAGGCTATCTCGTTTATGTGATGGATGCGGAATTACAGCATGCGCTGTCGGTCAGGAACATGGCGGAGATGCCGACGGCCCGATACGAAAACATCCTGCTGGCCGAAGGCCGGTTTTATCAATGTTGCAAATCGCCGTTTGAAAACCTGATTTACGGTTTAAGGCTCCTTGTGCGTGGGTTCAGGATGCTGGTCTTGCCGGGCAGGCGCCGCTTCTTCCGGCCTGTTTTGGCGCACCTGGCAAGGCATCTGCGCTTGAAGCGGCCGGCGCTTGCGAAAAGGTCTGAAAAATGATGCTGCGCGCGGCGCTGGGAAGGGTGTTGCTGATTGTCGTCGTTCTCGAAGTGAGCCTGGGCGGTGGCGGCAGACTGTTCGATACCGGATCGGGTTCACCGCGCATGGTGTTGTTTGGCCTTGGCTTGGCTTATGTGGCGGCAGCTTTGCTGTACCGGGAAAAAATACCGCGCGAGTTTGTTTTCCTGTCGGTCCTGTTTGTTGTCTTGAGCGGCGTTTCAACGCTCATCCCTGTCCTGCAAGGCCAGTCTGTCGTGGCGGCGCTCGGCGACTTCAAGCCGCTTGCCTACTTTCTCATGCTGCCATTTTTCGCCCTCACCATTCGCAACATGGATGACGTGGTGCTCGTCGGCAGGCTGTTGAAGTCTTCGGCGCTGATCCTTGCGCTCCTGTATCTGGGCGTCATGGCGTTCTGGAAAGCGGGCGGGATGACTGTCATGCAAATGTACGAATGGCTGAATCCCGCCCATAGCGCGGAAGCGGAATTCCTGTTTCGGGGAGACGACACGTTTTTCTTCAAGGCGCTGTTGTATGTCGGCGTCGGGGTGTTTTTTCTCGTCGCCGAGAAAAACCGCTACTGGCTTGGCATGGCGTCAATGCTGTTGCTGGCGATCGCGCTGACCATGACGCGAGGCATGTGGCTGGCTGTATTCATGGTGCTGGCGGCGTGGGCGTTTTTTTACGCGGCCGACAGGCTCAAAGGCGCGGCGCTTGCGGGTGGACTCCTGTTCGTTGGCGTCATCGGGGTTGCCATCATCAACGAGACCTTGCCATCCGTGACGCAATCGAATGCGATACGTTGGAACGATGCGAAGAAGCTAGCGGAAGCGTTGCCGTCTGCGGAAGCGTTGCCGCTGTTTTTTGGAGGCGGTTTCGGGACTGAAGTGCTTGGCCGGGAAGCTATCGAGATCACCTATGTCAATGTGTTTTTCAAACAAGGCTTGGTCGGACTTCTCTTCTGGTTCCTGCCGGCCGTTTATTTGGCTTGGCAACTGCGCCTTGTCCGCGATGCGGCGCTGCGACCGCTGGCCATGCCTTATGTCATGGCGGTCGCATTCGTCTATGCGGTGAGTCTCACCAATCCTTTTCTGACCAACCCGATTGGCATGGCCGTTGTTTTGATCGCAATGGCTGCCGTCAGGGTTGTGCGCCTCTCTGAGCGTCTTTTACCGTGATTTCCGTTTGCCTGGCCACCTACAATGGCAGCCGTTATGTCGAAGCGCAGTTGCGTTCGATTCTGGAGCAGCTTGCCCCGGAAGATGAAGTCCTGGTCGCGGACGACGGGTCTACCGACGACACCGTTGCGATCATCGATGCCATGGGCGATCCACGCATACGCTGGGTTGCGCAAGGGGGAAAACTCGGGGTCGTAAAGAATTTCGAGCGTTCAATATCCGCCGCCAGGGGTGAGTTTATATTTCTGAGCGATCAGGATGATCTTTGGCTTGCGGGGAAAGTGGACAAGATCATCGAGGCCTTTTCGTTGAATCCGGGGGTGACGCTGGTGACCAGCGATGCCAGGGTCATCGACGAGTCTGGTTCCGTGATCGCCGACTCTTTTTTTGGGCAGCGCGGGCATTTTGCGGCAGGCGTTCTGCACAATCTGATCAAAAACAAGTATCTCGGCTGCACATTGGCGTTTCGAAGCTCGATGCTGGAGCATTTTCTCCCAATCCCCCGAGATGTGCCCATGCACGACATGTGGTTTGGCTTGCTCAACGATATTTACGGCAAGACGCATTACATCGACCAGCCGCTCATTGCCTATCGCCGCCATGGCAACAATGCCAGTCCGGCCGTGGGTGCGCCCATCGTGCAAAAGCTTGTCTGGCGCTGGCGTCTGGTCATGAACCTGCTCGCGCGCCTTCACCGTGGCCGGAGCGACCGGGTCCGATGAAGATCACGATCATCACCGTGGCGTTCAACGCCGCATCAACCATCGCGGAGACTCTTGATTCGGTCGCCGCGCAAACCTACCCGGACGTTGAGCACATCGTGGTGGACGGGGCATCGGCGGACGCCACGCTGGAGGTCGTCGAACGTCACGGGAAACATGTAGCCCGTCTGATTTCGGAACCTGACCGGGGTATCTACGATGCAATGAACAAGGGCCTGCGCCTGGCGTCGGGAGAGGTCATCGGCTTCCTCAATGCCGATGACGCGTATGCCGACCATGAGGTGCTCGAGCGGGTGGCGGCGGCCATGAAAAGAGACCAGCTCGACGCCCTGTTCGGCGATGCGGAGTTTTTCAGCCCAGACCGGCCGGACTGGCCCGTGCGGCGCTACCGGTCACACTATTTTTGTCCCGACCGCATTGCCTGGGGCTGGATGCCCGCGCATCCGACGCTTTTCTTGCGGCGCCAGCTATTCGAACGATTTGGAATGTTCCGCACCGATTACCGGATCGCCGGCGATTTTGAACTGGTGGCGCGCATGTTCCACACCGGAACGTTGCGTTATCGCCATCTACCCGAGATTCTTGTGAGGATGCGGATCGGCGGCATCAGCACGGGGGGGTGGCGAAACACGCTTCTACTCAATCGGGAAGTGTTGCGCGCGTGCAGGGAGAATGGCATCAAGACCAACCTCTTGAAAATTCTTTCAAAGTACCCGGCCAAGTTGCTGGAGCTTCTTCGCAGATGAAAATACTATTCGTAACTGTTCAGGTGCTGCATAAAAGTGCATCTGTTTTGGGTTTGTAAACGCGGAGGTCTTTGCCTAATGCAGAATTTTTCGATTTCGCCGTTGGAAATGGTCGCCAGTCTATGGCGCAATCGCAGTCTTATTGCCGCACTTACCAAACGCGACGTCATAGGCCGATATCGCGGCTCGATGCTTGGCATCCTGTGGTCATTTTTTCATCCGGTTTTCATGCTGGCCGTTTACACCTTTGTCTTTAGCGTCGTCTTCAAAGCACGCTGGACCGGCGGGAGCGATTCAAAAGTTGAGTTTGCCCTCATTCTTTTTTCCGGCCTTATGATATTTAATTTGTTTTCCGAGTGCGTCAATCGTGCTCCTGTCCTGATTCAATCCAACTCCAACTACGTCAAGAAAGTCGTCTTTCCACTTGAAATATTGCCTTGGGTAACAATGGGGTCTGCCCTCTTCCATATGCTCATTAGCTTGGGCGTATGGATGATTGCCTATCTTATATTCTTTGGCCTGCCGCATCCCTCATCGTTGTTGCTGCCTTTAGTGATTGCGCCTTTAGTGCTGCTAACAATCGGCGTTTCGTGGTTGCTCGCTTCGCTGGGTGTTTACCTGCGCGACATTTCACAATTTGTCGGCATCGCCACGACAGCGATGCTTTTCCTATCACCTATTTTTTTTCCGTTGTCTGCGATGCCAGAGGATTATCGGCCGATCCTTGCCATGAATCCGATAAGCCCGGCGATAGAAATCACAAGGGGTATTTTAGTTTGGGGACACCCCCCCGAGTGGCCTGTGGTCGGCATCTATCTTCTTATTAGCCTGGCAGCTTCTTGGATCGGTTTCGCCTGGTTCCAGAAAACCAGAAAGGGCTTTGCCGATGTCCTCTAACGATATCGCCTTAAGCGTCAACAACCTCGGCAAGTGCTATCAAATCTACGACACCCCGCGTGACCGGCTCAAGCAGTTTGTTGCGCCACGCCTACAGCGACTTATGGGTCAAACGCCCAAGCAATACTTCCGCGAATTTTGGGCGCTCAAGGATCTCACTTTTGAAGTGCAGAAAGGCGAGACCGTCGGCATCGTTGGAAGGAATGGCAGCGGGAAATCGACTCTGCTGCAAATGATCTGCGGAACGCTTAACCCCAGTGGCGGCAGCATCCAAGCGAATGGGCGCATTGCGGCATTGCTTGAACTTGGCTCCGGGTTCAACCCGGAGTTCACCGGGCGCGAAAACGTCTATATGTACGGTTCGGTACTTGGGCTTAGCAGGGAGGAGATCGACCAGCGCTTCGACGCCATTGCAGCGTTTGCCGATATTGGTGATTTCATCGAACAACCGGTCAAGACATATTCCAGCGGGATGGTAGTGCGGCTGGCGTTCGCGATGATCGCCCATGTAGATGCTGAAATCATGGTAATCGATGAAGCCTTGGCCGTAGGCGATGCCGTTTTCACGCAGAAGTGCATGCGCTTTTTGCGGAAATTCAAGGAAGCGGGCACCCTGATTTTCGTCAGCCACGATATGGGGTCAGTGCTCAATCTTTGCCAACGTGCAGTCTGGTTGCACCATGGCCAACTGAGGCAGCTCGGAGAGTCCAAGGAGATTGCCGAGGCTTACCTCCAATACACCCTGCAAGAGGTTTACGGACAAGAAGCAAGGCTACAGGCCCTTGATGCTGCCAAAGCCGGCTTGGCCGCGGACGGGGCTCCAAAGCCCATGTCTTCTCGGGATGCAGATGAAGCATCGATGGTCGACTATGGCGCATGTATGCGCGTCAATGAGAATCTAAGCGAGGCCAATGGCTGGAAGACCGGCGCCGGAGAGATCGTGTCGGTTCGCCTTGAGCACTTGACACCGCAGCCCAATGACGTCTTCCGGGGGGGCGAAACGGTTCGCATGGTAATCACAGCCAAGGTGCATCAGGACATGGATCGCCCAATCCTCGGTTTTCTAGTCAGGGACCGCTTAGGGCAGGATTTGTTTGGCGAAAACACCTTGCCGTTCACGGACCTCAATCCCCGGCCGGTCGCTGCTGGCGCCACTTTATCGAGCGAATACGTTTTTCGCCTTCCCATGCTGCCCAATGGGCAGTATGCCGTCATGGCCTCGCTGGCCGATGGTGATTTGCATACCAACGTCCAACACCACTGGTTGCACGACGCCTTGATCATTAATGTTTCGTCAAGCAAGGTCCGCTGGGGGCTGGTCGGCGTGCGCTTTGAAAAAATCGAGTTGAAAGAAATCTCATGAAATCGTTGCTTGAGCTCTACGCTGAGCACCAAGGCAAAGTTTCCGACAAATGGTCGATCTACCTTGCTGAATATGACCGGCTCTTTTCTGGCTTCAGGGAGCGGCCTGTACGAATGCTCGAGATCGGGATACAGAATGGGGGCTCACTAGAAATCTGGAGCAAGTATTTTCCGAATGCTCAAATCCTTGTTGGTTGTGACATCAACCCAGACTGCGCCAAACTGGCCTACGACGACCCACGATTCCAATTGGTGATCGGTGATGCCAATACGGATGCAGTGGAAAAGGCAATCCTCAGCCACTCAACAATTTTCGATCTGATCATTGATGATGGTTCGCATACTTCTAGCGACCTTGCCAAATCGTTTGCTCGCTATTTTCGTCATTTGAATGAGGGCGGCCTTTTTGTCGCAGAAGACCTGCATTGCAGCTATTGGCGGGAGTTCGAGGGCGGTCTGTACTACCCCTACTCTTCGATGGCATTTTTCAAACGCTTGGCTGACGTGGTCAATCACGAACATTGGGGGATTGCAAAGGCGCGCAGGCAACTGCTTCGAGGCTTCTCGGAAAATTTCTCTATCGAGTTCGCTGAAAGCGAACTTGCGGACATACATTCCATTGAGTTCTTTAATTCGGTTTGTGTCGTGCGTGTACCGGCTCCGATTGTCTGGACACGCTTTTGCAACTCAGGCCGCCTTTCGCATGGCATGAGCCTGACGGACTTCAAGGGGTGACATGAAGCCCATTTTTTCGAGACGCCAATGGCAGTTGTAGCGTTCCTTGAATTCGGCCACGGCGACACGAACTTCTTCGAGGTTCTTGAAGACGCGGCCATGGAACACCTGTTCCTTGAGCGTTCTGTTGAACCGTTCGGCAACGCCATTGGTCTGCGGTTCGGCGACGAAGGCAAAGCTGGGCGCGATGCCCCAGAACTTG
>JAGXSN010000003.1 GCA_018333815.1 Sulfuritalea sp.
CCGCGCCGGCCGTTCTTGAGGGTGTCGCCCTGCCGGTCGACCGAGGTCGGCTCGCCGACGATGCAGCCGTCGAGGTGTTCGCCGCGCGCCTTGAGCGCCTCGACTACCTTGACGGTGCCGTCGGTGGCATCGCCTTCCTCGTCCGAGGTAAGCAGGAAACCGATCGAGCCATTGATTTCCGGGGCGCCGGCGAGCAGCCGCCCGACCGCCACGACGGCGGCGGCGACCGAGGTTTTCATGTCGGCGGCGCCGCGGCCATAGAGAAAGCCGGCGCGCTCGGTCGGCACGAAGGGGTCGGAGGTCCATTTCTCGACCGGGCCGGGCGGCACGACATCGGTATGGCCGGCGAAGACGATCAATGGTTTTGCGGCGCCCCATCTCGCCCAGAGGTTGCGCACGAGGCCGGTCGGGCCGGTGCTGTCCATGCGCTCGCAGACGAAGCCGAGCGGCGCGAGGCGCGCGGCGACCAGCTCGAGGCAGCCCGCATCCTCGGGGGTGATCGAGCGGCGCGCGATCAGCTGCCGCGCGAATTCGAGCGCCTCGGTCACGTCAATCCATCCGCAGGGTGAACTCGGAGAAGCTCGCCCCGCTTTCCGAGGTGGTGTTGATGGCGTTCGGATGGGCAGAAGGGACGGGCGGCCGGGCTTCGGGTTTCTGCTCGACGGCGGCGTTGTTGATCAGCCAGTGCAGATTGTTGGCCGAGTCGGCGTTGCCGAGCGCCTCTTCCAGCGTGATCGCGCCGGTCCGGTAGAGCGCGTGGAGCGCCTGCTCGAAGGTCTGCGAGCCGGGCGACATGCTCTGCTCCATCGCCTCCTTGATGGCGTTGAGGTCGCCCTTCTCGATCAGCTCGCCGATGTAGCGCGAGTTGAGCATCACCTCGACGGCGGGAACGCGTGCGCCGTCGGGTTTTTTGACGAGGCGCTGGGAAACGATGGCGCGGAGCGTCACGGCCAGGTCGGCCAGCAGCGCGGAACGGTTCTCGAGCGGGTAGAAACTGATGATGCGCGACAGGGAATGGTAGCTGTTGTTGGCGTGCAGGGTGGCGAGGCAGAGGTGGCCGGACTGCGCGTAGGCGATCGCCTGGCTCATGGTTTCCTTGTCGCGGATCTCGCCGATGCAGATGACGTCCGGGGCCTGGCGCAGGGCATTCTTCAGCGCGATGTGAAAGGCGCGCGTGTCGGCTTCGATCTCGCGCTGGTTGACGATCGATTTCTTGTTGCGGAAGATAAATTCGATCGGATCCTCGAGCGTGAGGATGTGACCCGACAGGCGCGCATTGCGGTAGTCGAGCATCGCGGTCAGCGCGGTGGTCTTGCCCGAGCCGGTGGCGCCGACCATCAGCACCAGGCCGCGCTTCTCCATGATGATGTCGGCCAGCGCCGGCGGCAGGTTGAGCGTGTCGAGCTGGGGAATCTGCGCCGGGATGTAGCGCACCACGAAGGCGGGCGTGCCTTTCTGCCGCAGCGCCGAGATGCGGAAGTTGCCGACGCCCTCGAGCGCGTAGCCGGTGTTGAGTTCCATCGACTCCTCGAACTCGGCCAGCTGGCGTTCGGTGAGGATCTCCTGCATCAGGCCCTTCACCGTGGCGGCGTCCATCGTCTGCTGATTGACCGGCATGCACACGCCGTTGATCTTGATGTTGATCGGCGCGCCCACCGAGACGAACACGTCCGAGGCGTTCTTCTCGGCCATCAGCTGGAAAAGTCGGTGCATCGCGGCCATCGCGGCTCTCCCCGGTTGTTTGAATCAGTCGCGCAGCAGTTCGTTGATGCTGGTCTTGGCGCGCGTCTGCGCATCCACCTGCTTGACGATCACGGCGCAGTTGAGGCTGTAGCTGCCGTCCTTCGAAGGCAGGCTGCCGCTGACCACCACCGAACCCTCCGGCACGCGGCCGTAGGTGATCTCGCCGGTGGCGCGGTCGAAGATCTTGGTGCTCTGGCCGATGAACACGCCCATCGAGATCACGCAGTTGTCCTCGACGATGACGCCCTCGACCACCTCGGAGCGCGCGCCGACGAAGCAGTTGTCGCCGATGATGGTCGGGTTGGCCTGCAGGGGTTCCAGCACGCCGCCGATGCCGACGCCGCCCGAGAGATGCACGTTCCTGCCGATCTGCGCGCAGGAGCCGACGGTGGCCCAGGTGTCGACCATCGTGCCTTCGCCGACCCAGGCGCCGATGTTCACGAAGCTGGGCATCAGCACGACGGAAGGCGCGATGTAGGCGCCGCGGCGCACCACGGCGCCCGGCACGACGCGGAAGCCGCCCTTCTGGAAACGATGGGTGTCGTAGTGGACGAACTTGGTCGGCACCTTGTCGAACCAGCGCAGCGCGCCGCCGTCCATGACGGCGTTGTCCTCGATGCGGAAGGACAGCAGGACGGCCTTCTTGACCCACTGGTGCGTCAGCCACTGGCCGTCGATCTTTTCGGCGACGCGCAGGTCGCCCTTGTCGAGGGCGTCGAGCGCGTGCTGGACGGCCTCGCCCAGACGGGCGGGTGCGGCGCCGGGCTTCAGGCTGGCGCGGTCTTCCCAGTAGCGCTCGATCAGGCTTTGCAGTTCGGACATGGTGTTTTCCTTGGTGGATTAGAGCGATTCGCAGAAGGCCGCGATGCGCTCGCCCGCCGTGCGGCATTCTGCCAGGCCGGCGACGAGGGCGATGCGGACGAAGTCACGGCCCGGATTGATGCCGTCAGCATCGCGACCGAGGTAGCTGCCGGGCAGGACGGTCACATTATATTGAGCGCGCAGGCGGCGGGTGAATTCGGTGTCGGACAGGCCCGTGGGCGAAACGTCGGCCCACAGGTAGAAGCCGGCGTCGGGCAGCGCCGTGTCGAGGTGGCGCGCGACGATGGGCGTCACCTGGGCGAACTTCTCGACGTAGAGCCGGCGATTTTCCTCGACGTGCGCCTCGTCGCGCCAGGCCGCCGCGCTGGCAGCCTGCACGGGCGGGGACAGCGCGCAACCGTGGTAGGTGCGGTAGAGCCAGAATTTCTTGAGGATCGCCGCATCGCCGGCGACGAAGCCCGAACGCATGCCGGGCACGTTGGAGCGCTTCGACAGGCTGCTGAACATGACGAGATTCCTGTAGTCGTCGCGGCCGATCCGGCGCGCGGCCTGCAACCCGCCGAGCGGCGGGGCGTCCCCGTCGAAATAGATTTCCGAATAGCACTCGTCGGCCGCGATCACGAAGCCATGGCGGTCGGACAGCTCGAACAGCGTCTGCCATTCCTCCTGCGCCATCACCTTGCCGGTCGGGTTGCCGGGCGAACAGAGGTAAACAAGCTGGCAATCTGCCCAAACCTCCTCGGGGACGCGCGCCCAGTCCAGGCGGAAATCGTTCTCGGGCAGCGTGTTGAGGAAGAAAGGGCGCGCGCCTGCGAGCAGGGCGGCGCCTTCGTAGATCTGGTAGAAGGGATTGGGCGAAATCACGACGGGCTGCCGATGCTTGCGCTCGATCACGGCCTGGGCGATGGCGAACAATGCCTCGCGCGAACCGGCGACCGGCAAAACCTGCGTAGCAATGTCCGGAGCGGGGATGCCATAGCGCTGCGCGATCCACTCGGCGATGGCGCGGCGCAGGTCGTCGCTGCCGTTGGTCGCCGGGTAGCTGGCCAGGCCGCCGAGATTGGCAATCAGGACATCCTTGATGAATTGCGGCGTCGGATGCTGCGGCTCGCCGATGTGCAGCTTGATTTCAGAAAGGCCCGCCGGCGGCGAAGTGCCGGCGTAGAGGTCGCGCAGCTTCTCGAAGGGATAGGGCTGCAACTGGTCGAGAAGCAGGTTCATCGGGTGCTGCTCTGCACCGGGAAATCGTCCAGCGCGACGGCCGGCGCAGGCCGCCAGCCCTTCTTGCGCTGCTCGGCGACGACGTGGGTGAAGATGCCGCCGCGCACGTGGAAGCGCGCGGTCAGGCGCATGAAGCGCGGCTTTACCGCCTGCACCAGGTCGGCGAGGATGCGGTTGGTGACGTCCTCGTGGAAATGGCCCTCGTCGCGGAAACTCCAGATGTAGAGTTTGAGGCTCTTGAGTTCGACGCACAGCTGGTCGGGCAGGTAGTCGAGCGTCAGCACGGCGAAGTCCGGCTGGCCGGTCTTGGGGCACAGGCAGGTGAATTCCGGAATTTCCATGCGGATGCGGTAATCCCGCTGCGGGGCCGGATTGGGGAAGGTCTCCAGGATTTTCGAGGGCTGGGAGGGCATGATGGATTTGTGCAGGAAACAGCGGCGATTATAAGATGCCGTCCGGCCAGAGCCGACTTTTGCGTTGGCCGGAATCGGTTGCAATTTTGTTCCGATCGGGGAGAATGGCGGCCAGCAATAACAAAGGGGGGAATGATGGAAAAAATCTGGCTGAAGAGTTATCCGCCGGGCGTGCCCGAAACGATCGACCTTGCCGCCGCGCCTTCCCTGGCGGCCGTGTTCGAGGCAGCCTGCGCCAGGTATGCCGCCCAGGACGCCTATCTCAGCATGGGCGCGACCTTGAGCTTTCGCCAGCTCGATCAGCGCAGCCGGGAATTTGCCGGCTGGCTGCAGTCGATCGGCCTGAAAAAGGGCGACCGGGTCGCGCTGATGATGCCCAACCTGCTGCAGTATCCGGTCGCGCTGTTCGGAACCCTGCGCGCCGGTTGCGTGGTGGTGAATTGCAATCCGCTCTACACGCCGCGCGAGCTCGAATACCAGCTGCAGGATTCGGGCGCCAAGGCCATCGTCATCGTCGAGAATTTCGCCCATACGCTCGAGCAGGTCGTCGCGCGCACCGCGGTCAGGCACGTCATCGTCACCCCGATGGGCGAGATGCTCGGCGTGCTCAAGGGAACGCTGGTCAACTTCGTCGTGCGCAGGATCAAGAAGCTCGTGCCGCCCTGGCGCATTCCCGGCGCGATCAACCTCTACCAGGCGCTGGTGGCGGGCCAGGCGCACGGCTTCTCGGCGCCGCCGCTCGATCATGACGACCTGGCCTTCCTGCAATACACGGGCGGCACGACCGGCGTGGCCAAGGGCGCGATGCTCAGCCATGGCAATGTCTGCGCCAACCTGATCCAGGCCCATGCCTGGATCAAGCAGGCGATCCGCCCGGGCCAGGAGGTCGTCCTTACCGCGCTGCCGCTCTACCACATCTTCGCGCTCACGGCGAATTGCCTGACCTTCCTGATGGCGGGCGCGCGCAATCTGCTGATCGCCAATCCGCGCGACATCCCGAACCTGGTCAAGGAATGGCGCAAGCATCCCGTCAGCGTCGTTACCGGGGTGAACACCCTGTTCAACGCGCTGCTCAATAACCAGGAGTTCGCCCGGCTCGACTTCTCCACCCTGCGGGTCACCCTGGGCGGCGGCATGGCGGTGCAAAAGGCGGTGGCGGAACGCTGGCAGCAGACCACGGGCAATACCCTGCACCAGGCCTACGGCCTGACCGAAACCGCGCCGGCGGCGACCATCAATCCGCTCGACCTGCGCGAATTCAACGGTTCCATCGGCCTGCCGATTGCCGCGACCGAAGTGTCGATCCGCGGCGACGACGGCGCCGAACTGGCCGTCGGCGAGACGGGCGAGATCTGCATCCGCGGCCCGCAGGTGATGCGCGGCTACTGGCAGCGCCCCGAGGAGACCGCGCAGGTGATGATGCCGGACGGTTTCCTGCGCACCGGCGACGTGGGCTACCTCGACGCGCGCGGCTTCGTCTTCTTGGTCGACCGCAAGAAAGACATGATCCTGGTTTCGGGCTTCAACGTTTATCCGAACGAGGTCGAGGACGTCGTCATGGAGCATCCCGGCGTGCTCGAAGTGGCGGCGGTCGGCGTGCCGGACGAGCGCAGCGGCGAAGCGGTCAAGCTGTTTGTCGTGCGGCGCGATCCGGAACTGACCGAGCAGGCGCTGATCGAGCATTGCCGCGGGCTGCTGACCGCCTACAAGGTGCCCAAGCGCGTCGAGTTCCGCGCCGTCCTGCCCAAGACCAACGTCGGCAAGGTGCTGCGGCGGGCGCTCAAGCAGGGCGACGCCTGAGCTCGGAACGTCCCGGATGAGCGAACAGCAGGCGGGCGCCGAGACCCGGGCGCGCATCCTCGACACGGCCGAGCGGCTGTTCATGGCGCAGGGCTACGAGCGCACCTCGCTGCGGCAGATCACCGGCGCGGCGGCGGTCAACCTGGCGGCGGTCAATTATCACTTCGACTCCAAGGAGAACCTGCTGCGCGAGGTGCTGCGCCGTCGCCTCGGCGCGCTCAACGAGGAGCGCCTGCGCGTCCTCGATGCGCTCGAACGCGCCGCCGCGGGCCGGCCGCTCAAACCCTCGCAGATCGTCGACGGCTTTTTCGGCGCACTGCTGCGCATGGCCGCGGCCGAGGAAAGCGGCGGACGCACCTTCGTGCGCCTGCTCGGGCGCACCCTCACCGACCCGGCCGAGTTCGTCCAGACCTTTCTTGCCGAGGAATACCGTGAGGTGATGGAGCGCTACAAGGCCGCGCTGTTCCTGGCCCTGCCCGGCGTGCCGCGCGCCGAGATCGTCTGGCGTTTCCATTTCATGCTGGGCGCGACCTCGTACGCGCTGGCCGGGACCGATGCGCTGCGCATCGTCACGGACTGGCAGATCGAGGCGGAAGACGTCATCGACCGCCCCGACCGCCTGCAGCCGCGGCTCATGTCCTTCCTGCTCGGCGGCTTGCGCGCGCCTCTGCCGAAATTCAGTTCCTGACCGCACGCGGCCCGATCAGCACCGCCGCCAGGGCGGGCAGCAGCAGCAGGGCGCCGAGCATGTTCACCAGGAACATGAAGGCCAGCAGGATGCCCATGTCGGCCTGGAACTTGAGCGCCGAGAAAGCCCAGGTGCCGACGCCGACGGTCATCGTCGCCGCGGTGAAGGCGATCGCCGTGCCGCGCTGGCGCAGCGCCTGGTAGAAGGCGTTGGGCAGGCGGCGGCCCTGCGCCATGGCGTGGGCCATGCGCTCGTAGAGATAGATGCCGTAATCGACGCCGACGCCGACGCCGAGCGCGATGACGGGCAGCGTCGATACCTTGAGGCCGATGTCGAGCCGGGCCATCAGCGCGTTGCAGCACACCGCGACGATGGCGAGCGGCAGCAGGATGCACAAGGTGGCGCGCAGGGAGCGGAATTCGGCCAGGCACAGCAGGCCGATCGAGCCGAACAGCAGGAGCAGCATGGTGACTTCGGCGGCGTCGACGGCCTCGTTGGTCGCCGCCATCACGCCGACGTTGCCCGTGGCGAGCTTGAATTCGAGATTTTCCGCCGGCTGTGCCGCGATGAAGCGCTTGATCTCGTCGATGACGTGGACGAGCGTGGCGCCTTCGTGATCGCGCGTGAAGATCAGCACCTGCATCGCGTTGCAGGCGGTATCGAGCAGGCCGCTGCCGGTGTCGATCGGGGTAACCGACTGGGCCAGCACCGCCGGATCGCGCGCCAGCGCGCGCCAGCGCGGATTGCCCTCGTTCCAGCCGGCATTGACGATCTTGGCCATGCCGGGCAGCGAGAGCACGCCCTGCACGCCCTGCACGTTCTTCATCTTCGCCTCGAAGCGGTCGATCAAGCTCATGATCTCGTGATCGGTGCAGGCGCCATCGACATTGCGCGCCTGGACGATCACGCCGAGCACATCGACGCCGATCGAGAAGGATGACACGATCGCCGCGACGTCGCGGTTGTAGCGGGCGTCGTCGTGCAGTTCGGGCATGCCCTTGCCGAGATCGCCGGTGGTCAGCCCGCGCGCCTGCCAGGTGGCGGCCGTCAGCAGCAAGGCGGCGACCAGCAGCACGCGCGGCGCGACCTTCGGCTCGGCCAGCCGCTTGAGCGCGATCCAGAGGCGGTCGGCGCCGCGCTTCTTGGCGCGCGCCCGGTCGATTTCCGCCGGACTCAGGCGCAGCCAGGAAAGCAGGATGGTGAGGAACATCTTGTTGGTGACGATCATCAGGGCCACGCCGAGGCTGGCGGTGATCGCCAGCTCGCGCACGATGTCGATGGCGATGTAGAGGATGACGATGAAGCCGAGCGCGTTGGCCAGCAGGGCCATCGCGCCGGGCATGAACAGCTTGAGGAAGGCGACGTGCGCGGCGCTCAGGCCGTCGCTGCCGTTGGCCACTTCCATCTGCCAGGCATGGGTCATCTGCACCGCATGGCTGACGCCGATCGAGAAGATCAGGAAGGGCACCAGGATCGACAAAGGATCGATGCCGTAGCCGAGCAGCGGCAGCAGGCCGAGCAGCCAGATCACCGGGATCAGTGCGCACAGCAGGGCCGCCGCGCTCAGCTTGGCGGAGCCGGAATAGACATAGAGCAGGACGGCGGTGATGACGAAGGCGATCAAGAAGAACTGCAGCACCCCGCGCGCGCCGGCGCTGATGTCGCCCACCGCCTTGGCGAAGCCGATGATGTGCACGTCGAGGCCGGGACGCTGGTGGTCGGCGCGGATCTTTTCCAGCTGCGCGGCCACGGCGGCATAGTCGAGGCGCGCTCCCGTCACCGGGTCGATCTCGAGCAACTCGGCGCTGATCAGAGCTCCCTTGAAGTCGTTGGCGACCAGGCGGCCGACGCGCCCCGACTTGAGCACGTTGGCGCGCACCTGCTCGAGATCCGCGGGCGTGGCGGCAAAATCGGCGGGGACGATGTTGCCGCCCGCGAACCCCTCCTCGATCACCTCGATGAAGCGTGCGTTGGGGGTGAACAACGAGGTGACGGTGGCGCGGTCCACGCCGGGGATGAAGAATACCGCGTCGGTCGCGGCCCTGAGGGTGCGGAAGAACTCGGGGTTGTAGATGTCGCCCTCGTGCTGGCGCAGCGCGACGATCACGCGGTTGGCGCCGCCGAAAGTCTTGCGGTAGGCCGTGAAGGTCTGCATGTACTCGTGTTCGAGCGGGATCATCTTGTCGAAGCCGGCGTCGATCCTGAGCTGGGTCGCCGAGCCGAGCAGGGCGAGCGTGATCAGCACGAAGAGGGCGAGGAAGGCGCGGCGCCAGCCGAACAGCACGCGGCCGAGGGCGCGCACGACGACGGGATGGGCCGCGCTCACGGTACCATCCTCCCCGGGGCGCTCATGATCCGCTGCCGGCCAGGGTGATGCGCGCGACGCCGTAGTCGCCGAAGAGGAGCGCCGTATCCGGCGCCGCGGACAGGTCCAGCGCGGCAGCCAGCGTGCGGCTGGCCTGCTTCGCGACGCGCGCGAAAGCGCGCCCGCCGTCGTCGCTTGCCAGCACCGCGCCGTTCTGGCCGACGAGCACGATGCGCCCGTCGGGACGCACGAATCCGCCGAACAGCGCGTCCGTGCCCGCGCTTTGCGCGGCTTGCCAGCTTGCCCCGCC
>JAGXSN010000004.1 GCA_018333815.1 Sulfuritalea sp.
ACGCCGACCGATCACTGGGACGATGCGGACAGCGGCCTGAAGGACCCGATCTCGCGCTTGCAGATCGAAACGCTCGACGCCAACATCAAGGATTTCGGCGCGCTGGTGTATTTTCCGTTCAAGCATGCCAACCAGGGCATCATCCATGTCATCGGCCCGGAAAATGGCGCGACCTTGCCGGGCATGACGGTGGTGTGCGGCGACAGCCACACCTCGACGCACGGCGCTTTCGGCGCGCTGGCGCACGGCATCGGTACCTCCGAGGTCGAGCACGTGCTCGCCACGCAGACGCTGGTCGCCAAGAAGTCGAAGCGCATGCTGATCAAGGTCGAGGGCAAAGTCGGCGCCAGCGTGACGGCGAAGGATATCGCGCTGGCCATTATTGGAAAAATCGGCACGGCCGGCGGCACGGGTTATGCCATCGAGTTCGGCGGTGCCGCCATTCGGGACTTGAGCATGGAAGGCCGCATGACGGTCTGCAACCTGGCCATCGAGGGCGGCGCGCGCGCCGCCCTGGTCGCGCCGGACGAGAAGACCTTCGAGTACCTCAAGGGCCGCCCGCTCGCTCCGCAGGACGCCGACTGGGACAAGGCGGTTGCTTACTGGCGCACGTTGACGACCGCCGCCGACGCGAAGTTCGACGCCGTCGTCGAACTGGACGCCGCGAGCATCCAGCCGCAGGTCACGTGGGGCACGTCGCCCGAACAAGTCCTGTCGGTTGGCGCCAAGGTGCCGAACCCGGCGCAGGAAGCCGATCCGCAGAAGCGCGCCGGCATCGAACGCGCGCTCAAATACATGGGCCTCGCCGCCGATATGCCGATCACCGACATCAAGGTCGACAAGGTCTTCATCGGCAGCTGCACCAACTCGCGCATCGAGGACCTGCGCGCTGCCGCCGCCGTGGCCAAGGGCAAGCAGAAGGCCGCGTCGGTCAAGCAAGTATTGGTGGTGCCGGGCTCGGGCATCGTCAAGCGCCAGGCCGAGGCCGAAGGGCTGGACAAGGTGTTCGTCGCCGCCGGCTTCGAGTGGCGCGAACCGGGCTGCTCGATGTGCCTGGCCATGAACGCCGATCGCCTCGAACCGGGCGAGCGCTGCGCCTCGACCTCGAACCGCAACTTCGAGGGACGCCAGGGCGCGGGCGGCCGCACCCACCTCGTCAGCCCCGCGATGGCCGCCGCCGCCGCCATTGCCGGCCACTTCGTAGACATCCGGAGCTTCTGACCATGAAACCCTTCACTTACCTTGACGGCGTGGTCTGCCCGCTCGACCGCGCCAACGTCGATACCGACGCGATCATCCCCAAACAGTTTCTCAAGTCGATCAAACGCTCGGGCTTCGGCCCCTACCTGTTCGACGAGTGGCGTTACAGCGATACCGGCCAGCCGGGCATGGACTGCATGAACCGGCCGCTGAAGCAGGACTTCGTGCTCAACCAGCCGCGCTACCGGGGCGCGGAAGTGCTGCTGGCGCGCGACAACTTCGGCTGCGGCTCCTCGCGCGAGCATGCGCCGTGGGCGATCGAGGACTACGGCTTCCGCGTCATCATCGCGCCGTCCTTCGCCGACATCTTCTTCGGCAACTGCTACAAGAACGGCATCCTGCCCATCGTCGCCTCAAGCGAGATCGTCGACCAGCTGTTCCGCGAGTGCGCCGCGCAGCAGGGTTACAAGCTGCGCGTCGACCTGGAGACCCAGACCGTGCGCAATCCCGCCGGCGAGTGGTTTCGCTTCGACATCACGCCGCACCGCAAGCACTGCCTGCTCAACGGCCTCGACGAGATCGGTCTGACCCTGCAACACGCCGACGCGATCAGGGCCTTCGAGGCGCGGCACCGGGCCGCGCAGCCCTGGCTATTTGCGAATTAGCACGACGGCGAGTTCGGTCCGCTCGATCCCCGCGTTGAAGGCCTGCGGATAGGGCGGCTTCGGCCATTCCCACTGTGTGGCCGGGAAGAGCGCGCGCATCGCGTTAATGTCGCAGTGGTAGGGCGGCCCGTCGATGAAGCCGTGCGCGGCTTCCGCGCGCAGCGCCTGCAGGAACAGCGCGAGCAGCTTGCCGCCGGGCTTTAGCCACGCATGCAGCTGCGCGGCATAGCGCTGCCAGAAATCCGGGTACAGCGCGCACAGGCAGGTCTGCTCGAAGACGGCATCGACCGGGGCAGCCGGCTGCCAGTGCAGCACATCGGCGTCGACGAGCTGCGCGTCGAGATTTTCGCGTTCCAGGATCTGCCGGCACAGGTCGAGCGCATTCGGCGCGAAGTCGATGCCGGTGACGTGCATGCCGGCCCTGGCGAGCGCCGCGACTTCCCAGCCATGCCCGCAGCCGGGCACGATGACGGCGTTGCCGGGCGCTAGCGTGCCGGCGGCGATCCACCGGTCGAGTTGCGGATTCGGTTCGCCGCGGTTCCAGGGTGTTGAGCCGGTAGCGAAGCGTTCCTTCCAGAAATCCCGTGTCGGTCCGGTCATGTTCAGGCTCCAGCGAGGATCTGTGGCTTGATGCGCCCGACGACGTGCATCTCGCAGGCCCGGCAGTCGAAGGTCAGCGTCAGGCGCTCGTTGCCGTTGATCAGCGTCATCGGCTCGGCGCGCACCTGGCCCTGCACGCCCGTGATGCCCTTGGCCTGATGCGGGCAGAGGTTGAAGGCGTGGCGCAGGCAGTGCTTGGTGATCATCAGCGCGACCTCGCCGGTTTCCTCGTGCGCCTCGTAGGCCGCCGCGATCAGCTGGACGCCATGCTTCGCGTAGAAGCGGCGCGCGGCGGCGTTATGGACGTTGCCGAGATAGCTCAGCGCGGTTTCGGGATAGGGCGCGGGCGGTTCGGTGGCAGGCCGGCGCAGCGGGCGAACATAGGCCGCACGGCGCGCGGCTGCGAGCGCGGTGACGGCATCGCGGCGCAACTGGTTCGCGGCGGAGTTCGGGATGAACCACGGCTGCTCCCACTCGACTTTGAATTCGCGCAATGCAAAGTCGGTGCTGCCGAGACGGCACACCTGGGCTTTCAAGGCGGCGGCGGGGTCGGTCTGCCGCGCCGGTTGTTTGTCGAGCGCGAGATGCGCCGTGGCGGCGATGCCATCGCTGTCGGTGAAGGTCAGCGCGAAGCCCGCCGCGGTTTCGGCGAGCAGGGCGGCGACGGCGATGCGCCGCTCGGCGGAGTCCTTCGTCAGCGCCTGTTCCCAGGCCTGGTCGCGATTGCGGTTGATGGTAACGCCGGGCTTGAGTCCGGCCAGCTGGGCGACCGGATCGTTGGGCCAGATGCGCCAGTGGCCGCTGTCCAGTGGTTCGACCTGGTTGGCCTGCGTGCCGACGACCGTGCGCTTGTGCATCCAGGAGAGTCCGTCGCCATTCGCCAGGGCCGCCTGCGTGGCGATGTCGAACGACGCCTGGTCCACCTGGACGACCTGGCCGACCGGCAGGCCGACGAAGGCGGGCGTGTCGAAGGCGGTGATGTGCGCGGGGTTGCTGCTCCTGCCGTGGGTGAAGTAGTCGGTGCTGCCGCGGTGGAAAGTCTTGTCGGGATTCGGCGCGAATTTCAGCGTTACCGTGCCGCTCGATGCGGGCGCAAATTCCGGGCGCTGTTCGAAAATTCCATCGAGCAGTTGCCGATAATGGCCGGTGATGTTCTTCACATAGGCGATGTCCTTGTAACGCCCCTCGATCTTGAAGCTTTGCACGCCGGCCTCGAGCAGCGGCAGCAGGTTGGCGCTCTGGTCGTTGTCCTTCACCGAGAGCAGATGCTTCTCGAAAGCCACGACCCGACCCGCGCCATCTTGCAAGGTGTAAGGCAGGCGGCAGGCCTGCGAACAGTCGCCGCGATTGGCGCTGCGGCCGGTCTGGGCGTGGCTGATGTAGCACTGGCCCGAGAAGGCGACGCACAACGCGCCGTGGATGAAGTGCTCGACGACCACGTCGTCCGGCAGCGCGGCGCGCACGGCGGCGATTTCCTTGAGCGACAGCTCGCGCGCCAGCACGAGCTGCGAGAAGCCCGCGTCCGCGAGGAAGCGCGCCTTGGCCGGCGTGCGGATGTCGCATTGCGTCGAGGCGTGCAGGTCGATGGGCGGCAGAGAAAGTTCGAGCAGGCCCATGTCCTGCACGATCAGCGCATCGACGCCGGCGTTCCAGCAATCGAGCGCGAGTTGCCGCGCCGGTTCGAGTTCCGCGTCGGTGAGGATGGTGTTGAGCGCGACGTAGATGCGCGCGTGGAAGCGGTGCGCGAACTCGACCAGCGCAGCGATGTCGGCGATGGAGTTGCCGGCCTTTTCGCGCGCGCCGAAGGCCGGCCCGCCGATATAGACCGCGTCGGCGCCGTGCAGGATCGCCTGCCGGCCGATCTCGGCGGTGCGGGCGGGGGCGAGCAGTTCGATGCGCTTAGCCACCGAAGCGCCGCAGGCCGTCGAGATCGAGGATGGCGATGCCGCCGTATTCGACGCGCAGGAAGCCGGCATCCTCGAGCAGCTTCAGCGAGCGATTGGCGCGCTGGCGCGAGACGCCCGCCAGATGGCCGATCTCCTCCTGCGAGATGGCGAGCGTGGCGTTCTGGCCCGGGTAGAGCACGGGATTGAACATGATCGAGATGCTGCGCGCGACCCGCGTGTCGGTATCGTGCAGGCGTTGGGATTCGAGCAGGCCGATGAACTGGCCGAGGCGCTCGTTGATCTGCTCGATGATCGCGTGGTTGAAGGCGATGCTGTGGTCGAGCAGCCAGCGGAAGGTTTCGCGCTTCATGCAGGCGACGCGCGTGGCGCGCAGCGCGACCACGTCGTAGCGGCGCGGCTCGGTCTTCAGCAGCGAACCCTCGCCGAACCAGCCGCCGGCCGGGATGCCGGCGTAGGACGCGGTCTTGCCGGTCACCCAGTCGGAGGACATCTTCGCCAGGCCGTCGATGATGCCGATCCAGCATGCCGGCTGCTCGCCCTGGCGGCAGATGAAACAGCCGGCCTCGACGCGGCGCTCGGTCATGCCCTGGCGTGCCCGCTCCAGCTCTTCGGGCTTAAGGCGCTGCGCCCAGCGCGACTGCGCGATGGCTGCAACGAGGGTCGAAGAGGGATTCGAATTGTCAGGCACGCGACAATTGTAAGCCGTTCGATGACTACAATGATCCGCATAAAGACCGTGCGGCACTGTCGCAAACGGCTAAAACGAGGAGATCGAGGATGGTGGCAGGACCGGGCGCCAATGCGCTGGATACCTTTCCCCGCCTGCTGTTGGCGCATGCGCGTGTGCGCGGCGATCGTCCGGCGATGCGCGAGAAGGCTTTCGGCATCTGGCAATGCTGGACCTGGGCCGAAGCGGCGCGCGAAGTGCGCGGCATGGCCTGCGGCCTCGCCGAACTGGGCTTCAAGCGCGGCGACCGGCTCGGCATCGTCGGCGACAACCGGCCCCGGCTTTACTGGGCGATGTGCGCGGCGCAGATGCTCGGCGGCATTCCGGTGCCGATGTACCAGGATGCCGTGGCGCAGGAAATGACCTTCGTGCTGCAGGATGCCGGCATCCGCATCGCCATCGTCGAGGACCAGGAGCAGGTCGACAAGCTGCTCGAAGTGAAGGACCAGCACCCGGACCTGCTGCACATCATCTACGACGATCCGCGCGGCTTGCGGCACTACTCGCAGACCTTCCTGCACGGTCTCGACGAATTGATCGCCGCCGGCACGATCCATGACCGGAATCATCCGGACTTTCTCGACCAGGAAATCGCGCAAGGCCAGCCGGACGACACGGCGATCATGCTCTATACCTCGGGCACCACCGGCAAGCCCAAGGGCGTGTGCCAGACGCACGGCGCGCTGATCGCCGCCGCGCGCGGCGGCTGCGGCTTCGACCGGCTCGGCGACACCGATGAAGTGCTCTCCTACCTGCCGATGGCCTGGGTGGGCGACAACCTGTTTTCCTACGCCCAGGCGCTGGTCGCCGGCTTTACGGTGAACTGCCCCGAGTCGGGCGACACGGTGATGACCGACATGCGCGAGATCGGGCCGACCTTCTACTTCGCGCCGCCGCGCGTGTTCGAGAACCTGCTGACTCAGGTGATGATCCGGATGGAGGATGCCGGCACCCTGAAGCGCAGGATGTTCCACGCCTTCATGGACGTGGCGAAGCGCTGCGGCGCCGACATCCTCGACGGCAAACCCGTCGGCAGTACGGACAGGCTGCAGTACGCGCTGGGTAATCTGCTGGTCTATGGGCCGCTGAAGAACGTGCTGGGCATGACGCGCATCCGCGTCGCCTACACGGCGGGCGCGGCGATCGGTCCCGACCTGTTCCGCTTCTATCGTTCGATCGGCATCAACCTCAAGCAGCTCTACGGCCAGACCGAGACCTGCGCCTACGTCTGCCTGCAACCGGACGGCAAGATCAAGTTCGATTCCGTCGGCCTGCCGGCGCCGGGCGTCGAGATCAAGATCGCCGCCAACGGCGAGATCCTCGTCAGGGGGCCGATGCTGCTCAAGGAGTATTACCGGCGGCCCGACGCCACGGCCGAGTCGATCAACGCCGAGGGCTACTTTATGACTGGCGACGCCGGCTTCCTCGACGAGGACGGCCACCTCAAGATCATCGACCGCGCCAAGGACGTCGGCAAGCTCACCAACGGCGCGATGTTCGCGCCCAACTACATCGAGAACAAGCTCAAGTTCTTTCCGTACATCAAGGAAGCCGTCGCCTTCGGCCACGACCGCGACATGGTCTGCGCCTTCGTCAACATCGACATGGGGGCGGTGGGCAACTGGGCGGAACGGCGCGGCATCCCGTATTCCGGCTATGTCGACCTCGCCGGCAAGCCCGAGGTGCTGCAGTTGATCCAGGAGTGCATCGAGCAGGTGAATGCGGAGCTGGCGCACGACGCGATGGTGGCCGACACGCAGGTGCATCGCTTCCTCGTGCTGCACAAGGAACTCGACCCCGACGACGACGAGCTGACGCGAACCAGAAAAGTCCGGCGCAACTTCATCTCGGAAAAGTATGCCGTGCTGATCGAGGCGCTCTATGGCGGCAGGCAGAACCAGTTCATCGAGACCGAGGTGAAGTTCGAGGACGGCCGCAAGGGCAAGGTCGCGGCCGACCTGCAGATCCGCGACGCCAGGATATTCCCCGCCGTGCAGGGGAGGGCTGCCTGATGGCGCGCGAAATCGGCCCGGTCATCCTCGACCTGAAAAACCTGTCCCTGTCCTTCGGCGGCGTCAAGGCGCTCACCGATGTTTCCTTCGACGTGTGCGAGCACGAAATCCGGGCCATCATCGGCCCGAATGGCGCGGGCAAGAGCTCGATGCTCAACGTCATCAACGGCGTCTACCGGCCGCAGGAGGGCGAGATCGTGCTGCGCGGAGGGCATTTCACCAACATGACGCCGTACCGCGCGGCGATTGCGGGCTTCGCCCGCACTTTCCAGAACATCGCGCTGTTCAAGGGCATGAGCGTGCTCGACAACATCATGACGGGCCGCAACCTCAAGATGAAGTGCAGCCTGCTGCAGCAGGCCTTCTGGTTCGGCCCGGCGCGGCGCGAGGAGCTCGCCCATCGCGCCCGCGTCGAGGAGATCATCGACTTCCTCGAGATCCAGCACATCCGCAAGACGCCGGTCGGTCGGCTGCCCTACGGGCTGCAAAAGCGCGTCGACCTCGGTCGTGCGCTGGCGATGGAACCGCGCATCCTGCTGCTCGACGAACCGATGGCCGGCATGAACGTCGAGGAAAAGCAGGATATGAGCCGCTTCATCCTCGACGTCAACGACCAGTTCGGCACCACCATCGTCCTGATCGAGCACGACATGGGCGTGGTGATGGATCTGTCCGACCGTGTCGTCGTGCTCGACTATGGCAGAAAAATCGGCGACGGCACCCCCGACGAGGTGCGCGCCAATCCCGAAGTCATCAAGGCTTACCTGGGAGCGAGTCACTAAATCATGGCCTTCTTCCTCGAAACCCTGATTGCCGGCCTGATGGTCGGCATGCTTTATTCGCTGGTGGCGCTCGGCTTCGTGCTGATCTTCAAGGCCTCCGGCGTGTTCAACTTCGCCCAAGGCGCCATGGTGCTGTTCGCGGCGCTGGCGATGGCGCGCTTTTCGGAGTGGATTCCCGGTTGGCTCGGCATCGAGAGCCTGTTCCTGGCGAACCTGCTCGCTTTCGCCATCACGGCGCTGATCATGTTCGCCGTCGCCTGGTTGATCGAACGGTTGGTGCTGCGTCACCTGGTCAACCAGGAGGGGGCGACCCTGCTGATGGCGACGCTGGGCATCGCCTATTTCATGGAAGGCGTCGGCCAGACCGCATTCGGCAGCGACATTTATGAGATCAATGTCGGCATGCCGAAGGATCCGGTGCTGGTGCTTCAGAACGTTTTCGAGGGAGGCGTTCTCGTCAGCAAGGAAGATCTCATTGCTGCGCTGATCGCGGCCCTGCTGGTGGCGGCGCTGGCCCTGTTCTTCCAGAAAACCGGCACGGGCCGCGCGTTGCGCGCGGTGGCCGACGATCATCAGGCCGCCCAGTCGATCGGCATCCCGCTCAACCGCATCTGGGTGATCGTCTGGTGCGTGGCCGGCATCGTGGCGATCGTCGCCGGCATCATCTGGGGATCGAAGCTCGGCGTGCAGTTCTCTCTGGTCACGGTGGCCCTGCGTGCACTGCCCGTGGTCATCCTCGGCGGCCTGACCTCGGTGCCGGGCGCGATCATCGGCGGCCTGATCATCGGCGTCGGCGAGAAGCTGTCCGAGGTTTATCTCGGCCCGCTCGTCGGCGGCGGCATCGAGATCTGGTTCGCCTACATGCTGGCGCTCGTTTTCCTTCTCTTCAGGCCGCAAGGCCTGTTCGGCGAGAAGATCATTGACCGGGTATAACTATGGCCCCCCACGCTCATAAATTCACTTCGCTGCCCCCCACGGGGGGGCAACGCCTCTCTTGGGGCGGCCCTGCCAGAGGCTAAAGATGATCTACAGGGAAAACGGCCACTTCAAGACGTCCTACGCGGCGGATCGGCAGATCTTCCCGATTCCCCAGGATCGCTGGGCCATCCTCGCCATCCTCGCCTTTGCCTTCGCCGGCGTGCCGCTGCTGGCCGACGAGTATCTGTTCCGCGCCATCCTGATCCCCTTCCTGATCCTGTCGCTCGCTGCCCTGGGCGTGAACCTGCTGGTCGGCTACTGCGGCCAGATCACGCTGGGGGCGGGCGCTTTCATGGCGATCGGCGCCTATGCGGCCTACAACTTCATGATCCGCATCGACGACATGCCGCTGTTGGCCGCCTTGTTGCTGGGCGGTCTCGCGTCGGCCGCCATCGGTATCGTCTTTGGCACCCCCAGTCTGCGCGTGCGCGGCCTCTACCTGGCGGTGGCGACTCTGGCGGCGCAGTTTTTCTGGGACTGGGCCTTCCTGCGCATCAAGTGGTTCACCGATTACTCGCCCTCCGGTTCGGTGTCGATCGCCAACCTGCACGTGTTCGGCTGGAAGATCGATTCACCGCTCGACAAATACCTGCTGTGCCTGGCTGTCCTGACCCTCTTCGCCCTGCTGGCCAAGAACCTGGTGCGCGGCGCGATCGGGAGACAGTGGATGGCGATCCGCGACATGGACGTCGCCGCCGAGGTGATCGGCATCCGGCCGATGTACGCCAAGCTGTCGGCCTTCGCGGTCAGTTCCTTTTTCCTCGGCGTGGCGGGGGCGCTGTGGGGCTTCATTCATCTGGGTTCCTGGGAGCCTGCCGCCTTCTCGATCGATCGCTCCCTCCAACTGCTGTTCATGGTCATCATCGGCGGCCTGGGCTCGATCATGGGCAGCTTTTTCGGCGCCGCCTTCATCGTCATCCTGCCGATTTTCCTCAACCAGTTCCTGCCCTGGCTCGGCGGCCTGGTTGGGCTCGGCATCTCGACGGCCGCCGTTTCGCACGCCGAGTTCATGATCTTCGGCGCGCTCATCGTGTTTTTTCTGATCGTCGAACCTCATGGTCTCGCCCGGCTGTGGTCGACGGCCAAGGAGAAGCTGCGGCTGTGGCCTTTCCCGCATTAATCGTGCAGCACTCATTCAACAAGGAGGAGATACCCATGAAACTGAGCAGACTCGCCCTGGTCGCCGGCGTGGCGGCGATCGGCCTGACCTCGGCCGCGGCGTCCTACGCCCAGGCCAGGGAACAGTTTTTCCCGGTGCTGGTGTATCGCACCGGCGCCTACGCGCCAAACGGCACACCCTGGGCCAACGGCTTCGTCGATTATCTGAAACTGACCAACGCGCGCGGCGGCATCAACGGCGTACGGATCATCTTCGAGGAGTGCGAAACCGGCTACGCCACCGATCGCTCCGTCGAGTGCTACGAGCGACTCAAGGACAAGCACGGCGGGGCGACGATGTTCCAGTCCCTGTCCACCGGCGCCACCTTCGCGCTCACCGAGCGGGCGCCGATCGACAAGATTCCCCTCATCACCGCGGGCTACGGCCGCAGCGAGTCGCAAAACGGCGCGGTGTTCACCTGGAACTTCCCGTTGCTGGGCACCTACTGGGTGGGCGCCGACGTATTTGAGCCGCCCCCGATTTTTCTGGACACGAATTTGGGGTTAAATCGTGTCTGAAAAAGGAGTTGGG
>JAGXSN010000005.1 GCA_018333815.1 Sulfuritalea sp.
TGGTGCTGGTGATCCAGATCGTCACCGGCATCTTCCTGGTGATGCACTACAAGCCGGACGCCTCGCTGAACGCCTCCGGCGTGCCGATCGCCTTCGCCAGCGTCGAATACATCATGCGCGACGTACCCTGGGGCTGGCTGATCCGCTACCTGCACTCGACCGGCGCCTCGGCCTTCTTCGTGGTCGTCTATCTGCACATGTTCCGCGCCATGCTCTACGGTTCCTACCGCAAGCCGCGCGAACTGGTGTGGATTTTCGGTGTGCTGATTTTCCTCTGTCTGATGGCCGAAGCCTTCATGGGCTACCTGCTGCCCTGGGGACAAATGTCCTACTGGGGCGCCCAGGTGATCATCAACCTATTCACCGCGATTCCCCTGATCGGCCCCGATCTGGGCATCTGGATCCGCGGCGACTACGTGATCGGCGACGCGACCCTGAACCGGTTCTTCTCCCTGCATGTCATAGCCATTCCCCTGGTGCTGCTGGGACTGATCGCCGCCCATATCATCGCCTTGCACGAGGTCGGCTCGAATAATCCGGATGGCATAGAAATCAAGAAGAAAAAAGACGCCAACGGCATTCCCCTCGACGGCATTCCCTTCCACCCGTACTACACCGTAAAGGACATCGTCGGCGTGGTGGTCTTCCTGATGGCATTCGCGATCGTGGTGTTCTTCATGCCCGAGGGCGGCGGTTATTTCATCGAGTACAACAACTTCTTTCCCGCCGATCCCTTGGTGACGCCGCCGCACATCGCGCCGGTGTGGTATTTCACGCCCTACTACTCGATCCTGCGCGCCAACACGGTGAACTTCTTCTGGATCGACGCCAAGCTCTGGGGCGTGATCTTCATGGGTCTGGGCGTGATGATCTTCTTTTTCCTGCCCTGGCTGGATCGCAGCCCGGTCAAGTCGATTCGCTATCGCGGGCCGCTCTACAAGGGGGCGCTCGCGATCTTCGTCGTCAGCTTCCTGATTTTGGGCTATCTGGGCATTCTGGCCCCAACGCCCGGCCGCACGCTCCTGGCGCAGATTTGCACGATTCTTTATTTCGCCTTTTTCCTGCTGATGCCGATCTACACGTCACTGGATAAGTGCAAGCCCGAACCGGAGAGGGTGACCGACAAATGAAAAAGTTGCTGATCGCTTTGCTGTGGGCGCCGCTGCTGGCCTCGGTGCAAGTCTTTGCTGCCGGGGCGGAGGTCAAGCTCGACAAGGCGCCCGATCGCAGCAGGGACCATGCCGCCCTGCAGAACGGCGCCAAGGTTTTCATCAATTACTGCTTGAACTGCCACTCGGCATCCTTCATGCGTTACAACCGACTGACGGACATCGGTCTGACCGAGCAACAGATCAGGGACAACCTGATGTTCACGCAGGACAGGGTCGGCGAGCTGATGACCATCGCGCAGCGCCGGGAAGAAGCAAAGCTCTGGTTTGGCACCGCCCCCCCCGATCTCACCCTGATCGCCCGCGCCCGCTCGACGATCTCCTATGACGGCGCCGACTGGCTGTATACCTTCCTGCGCGGATACTACCGCGACGATTCGCGTCCGAGCGGCTGGAACAATACGGTGTTCTCTAATGTCGGCATGCCCCATGCGCTCTGGCAACTGCAGGGCGAACAGATCATGGGACCGGACGGCAGATTGGCCCTGGTCAAACCCGGGCTGATGAAGCCGGCGGAATATGACGCGATGGTTGCGGACTTGGTCGGCTATCTCGTCTACATGAGCGAGCCGGTGCGGAACTACCGCAAGGAACTGGGGGTCGTGGTCCTGATCGCCCTGGCCGTCCTGCTGGTCTTTGCCTACGCGCTCAAACGCGAGTACTGGCGCGACATTCATTAACCCAACAAACAACCTTTCTGCCATGGGACATCGAGACATGAATCCACCCGTGCGTCGCGTGGTGCGTGATTCGGACTACTCCTGGGGGACGAGCGCCATGATGAATCTGTATTCGGGCACGACCTGCCCGTTCAGTCATCGTTGCCGCATCGTCTTGTACGAGAAACAGATGGACTTCCAGGTGATCGACGTCGACTTGTTCAACAAGCCCGAGGACATCGCGGTGATCAACCCCTACAACCGCGTGCCGGTGCTGGTGGATCGCGATCTCGTGCTCTACGAGTCGAACATCATCAACGAGTATATCGACGAGCGCTTCCCCCATCCCCAGCTGATGCCGCCCGATCCGCAGACGCGGGCGAAGGCGCGTCAGCTCCTGCACACGATGGAGCACGAGCTGTTCAGCCACGTCGACACACTGGAGCGCCATCTCAAGACAGCCGAGAAGTCGCGGGCGCACATCCGCGACCGCCTGGTCGAGCTCACGCCCTTGTTCGCCAAGCAGAAGTTCCTGCTCGGCGACGATTTCTCCATGCTCGATGTGGCGATCGCGCCTCTGCTGTGGCGTCTCGACCACTATGGCATCGAGCTGCCGAAGGCGGCCGCGCCGGTGATGAAGTTTGCCGAGCGCATCTTCGCGCGCCAGGGCTTCATCGACGCCCTGACCCCTTCGGAAAAGGTGATGCGGCGCTGATCGCGCGCCCCGTTCTCGACACGATGGCGTCCACCAAGCCCTATCTCATCCGCGCCATCCGCGACTGGTGCGCGGACGAGGGGCTGACGCCCTATCTCGTCGCGCAAGTGGATGCGCGCACGCGCATTCCCCGCGAGTTCGTGCGTGATGGGCAAATCGTCCTCAACATCGGCGCCGAGGCCACGCGCCAGTTGCTCCTCGGTAACGAGGAAATCACCTTTCAGACCCGTTTCAACGGCGCATCCTTTCCTGTTCTCGTGCCGGTCGATGCCGTCGCTGCCATATATGCGCGCGAGAACGGTCAGGGGATGGCTTTCGAGGCGACTCCGGGCGCCTCCCCCGCGGATGCAGACGGAAAGGTCGGCGCTGGCGAGACGGCAGCCGCAGAAGCTGCCGATGTTGCGGAGAGCGAGACAGAGCCAGCCGCCAAACGGGGCGGACACCTGACCCTGGTCAAGTAAGCACCGGGTCGGACGGGGGAGCGGGCGAAGCGTAAACTGGCGCCCAAGTCAGGAATCGAACCTGAGACCTACCGCTTAGGAGGCGGTCGCTCTATCCACTGAGCTACAAGGGCGCGGCAGCGCGGGATTCTAGCCATTTGTCGCCGCATTGTCCCCGGCGCCGTCGGAGGGCCCGCGTCCGAGGCGGTGCATCAGCGTCTCATGACTGATGTGCAGCAGTTCCGCGATGGCCCGGTAGTCGTCCGGCAGGGCAGCGTCGTCCCAGCCGTTGGCCGAATGGCGTGCCAGATCGACGGCCAGCTTGACGTTGCGCACGCGCGGGTGCTCGGCGTTGCGCGGGTCCATCAGGGTCGTCAGCAGCTGCGGCAGGCGCCAGGTGCGGGCAAGCGCCTGCTTGATCTGATACAGCGGCACGCCGTAGATCTCGGTCTGAATGGTTACGGAGCGCAAGCTGCGGTCGGCCCTCTGCCGTTCGGCAACATGCAGGGCGAGGCCCGGTGCGAAGCACCACATGAGGATCTCGGTAAAGTCATAGAGCAAGGTGGCGACCGTGATTTCGTCGACGTCGAGATCGTGACGATGGATGGCCCAGTCGCGCGCCCACTGGGCCGCCTTGCGCGCGCGGCCGATCACCTTGAGCAGGCCGAGCAGGGCGCGCGGATGATCCCTGAGGTGGTCCTCGACCATCGGCAGATTCTGGAAGTGATCGAAGAAGGGTTCCATGCCGAGCATCATCAGCGAGCGCTCGATGGTCGTGATGTCGGTCAGGCGGGTCTTGCTGCGTCTGGCCTCGATGAAGGCGAGCATGCGCAGCGTCATCATCGGATCCTGCAGGATCACCGCCGAGATCGTGCGCGCATTCGCCGTGGCGGCGCCGGCGCGCAACTCGTCGAGCTGCTGTTCCGTGCGGCGCAGCACCGGGAGGTTCGCCTGGGTGAAATAAGCGACCCAGCCATCGAGGTCAAGAACGGGGCGGGACGGCATGCTCATGACCCGCCATTATCGGCCAGTCGCGCCCGAATCGGGAGGAGGAAAGCGGAAGTGTTTCCGCAGGCAAATCAAGTTTGTGTTCCGGCGTTTCTCCGGATAGAATCGTGCCCCTTTACGTCCTTGCCTCACCCGAACCGCATGCGGGGAGGCTCAACCCGAACCAGAAGGAGATTGCATGCGACACTACGAAATCGTTTTCATCGTCCATCCGGACCAGTCCGACCAGGTGCCGGCGATGATCGAGCGTTACAAGACGCTCGTCACCGGCAGCGACGGCGCCATCCATCGCATCGAGGACTGGGGTCGCCGCCAGCTGGCCTACCCGATCCAGAAAGTGCACAAGGCGCATTACGTGCTGATGAACATCGAGTGCAACAACAACACGCTGGCCGAACTCGAGCATGCCTTCAAGTTCAACGATGCCGTGCTGCGGCACCTCACCGTCAAGATGGATCGCGCCGAAACCGCGCCGTCGCCGATGATGAAGGAAGAGAAGGCGCGTTCGCTGAGTGCGCAGGGGCAGGCCGAAGGCAAGCCCGCCGAGGAGCCCGCGGCTGCCGTCTGAGGTCGAGAGTGCGACTGTCGGCAGCGCCGCGGCGAACCGCACCGAGCTGACCGGCACGCTGCAGGAGCGCGGACGGCTGCGTTACACGCCGGCGGGCGTTCCGGCCATCGAATTCCGGATCGTCCATCGGTCGGAGCAGATCGAAGCCGGCGCTTCCCGACGCGTCGAGTGCGAAGTCGCCTGTGTGGCTCTGGGGCCGACCGCCCTGCTGCTCAAGGAGGCCGCGCCCGGCTGTGCCGTCGCAGTGAGCGGATTTCTCGCCGCGCGCAGCATGAAGCAGAAAACGCCCGTGCTGCACGCGACCCGGATCGAATTTGCAGAAAAACTTTAGGAAGGGATATTGAACATGGCTTTCAAGCCCAGCAACAAAAAGAAGGACGACCGCAACAAGAACCGCAACCTGTTCAAACGCCGCAAGTTCTGCCGTTTCTCGGCCGAGAAGATTCCCTACGTCGACTACAAGGACGTCGAGTTGCTCAAGGACTTCATCACCGAAAACGGCAAGATGATGCCTGCGCGCATCACCGGCACGAAAACCCGCTACCAGCGCCAGTTGTCGACCGCGATCAAGCGGGCGCGCTTCCTGGCGCTGCTGCATTACACTGACCTGCACCGGTAGAGGAGTAACACGCCATGCAAGTAATTCTGATGGACAAGGTGGTGAACCTCGGCAACCTGGGCGACATCGTCAAGGTCAGGGAAGGCTATGCGCGCAATTACCTGATTCCCAGGGGCTTTGCCAAGCGCGCGACCGCGGAGAACAGGAAAATCTTCGACGAGCGCCGCGCGGAACTCGAAAGGATTTCTGCCGACAAACTTGTCGCGGCCCAGGCCGTGGCGACCCGACTCGATGGCCTGCGCATTGAAATTGCCCGCAAAGCCGGGGTCGATGGCCGTCTGTTCGGCTCGGTGAGCCCGGCTGACATCGCCGAGGCGCTGGGTGCGCAAGGCTTTGCCCTCGAAAAGAGCGCCGTGCGCATGCCCGACGGCCTGATCAAGGTGCTCGGCGAGAGCGTGGTCGAGGTCGTGCCGCACGCCGACGTGGCGGTGAAAGTGACGATTGCGGTGGTCGGCGAGCAGTAAGCCCGGGTTCGATGGAAAAAGGGCTGCCGGTTTGGCGGCCTTTTTTCGTTGACGCGCACCCACAGCATTTACACAGGCTGCCCACAACTTTTCCACCGCATTTCCACAGTTTGTTCACTCCCCCCGGGAACATGGCGCGAGTAGACTTGCGCGCTTGGAGGAAAACCAAACATGGCCCAAGCCCAAGCGGGGCAACTCTATTTGCAGGCGGTCGTGACCGACCCGCAAGTCGCGGCGCTCAAGCTGCCGCCCCATTCGATCGAGGCCGAACAGTCGCTGATCGGCGGCCTGCTGCTCGACAACAGCGCCTGGGACCGCATCGCCGGTATTGTCGGCGAAGGCGATTTCTATCGCGACGACCATCGTCGCATTTTCGCCCACATCCGCAAGCTGGTCGAAACCGGCCGGCCGGCCGACGTGGTAACCGTGTATGAGTCGATCGAACGCGCCAACCAGGTCGAACAGACCGGCGGTCTGGCCTATCTGGGCGAGATCGCCAATGCCACGCCTTCGGCCGCCAACATCCACCGCTATGCCGAGATCGTGCGCGAGCGCGCCGTGCTGCGCAAGCTGGTCACGGTGGGCGACGAAATCGCGGCGTCCGCGCTCAATCCGGCAGGCCGGGATGTGAAGACCCTGCTCGACGGCGCCGAACAGCGCGTCTTCGAAATCGCCGAAACGGGCAATCGCATCGGGCCGGGATTCCAGGCGATCACGCCGCTGCTGAGCGAAGTGGTCGACCGCATTGAAAAGCTCTACAACCGCGAAAATCCATCCGACATCACGGGTCTGGCGACCGGCTTTCATGATCTGGATCGCCTGACCTCGGGTTTGCAGCCGGGCGACATGATCGTCATCGCCGGCCGTCCCTCGATGGGCAAGACCGCCTTCGCACTCAATATCGCCGAGCATGTGGGCATGGAACTGCGTCAGCCGGTGGCGATCTTCAGCCTGGAGATGTCCGGCCCGCAACTGGCGTTGCGCTTCCTGTCCTCGGCCGGCCGGCTCGACCAGTCGCGCATCCGCACCGGCAAGCTGTCCGACGAGGACTGGGAAAGGATGACGGTCGCGCTCGGCAAGTTGCACGAGGCGCCGATCCACATCGACGAGACCGGCGCGCTCAACGCCTCCGACCTGCGCGCGCGCGCGCGCCGCCTGCACCGCCAGTTCGGTCCGCTCGGTCTGATCGTGGTCGACTACCTGCAGCTGATGACCTCGCTCAAGGACAAGGAAAACCGCGCCACGGAAATCTCGGAGATCTCGCGCTCGATCAAGGCGCTGGCGAAGGAGTTGCAGACGCCGGTGATCGCCCTGTCGCAGTTGTCGCGCAAGGTCGAGGAACGCAACGACAAGCGCCCGCTGATGTCCGACCTGCGCGAGTCGGGCGCCATCGAACAGGACGCCGACATCATCCTGATGATGTATCGCGAGGAATACTACAAACCCGACACGACCGAGAAAGGCGTCGCCGAGGTGATCATCGGCAAGCACCGCAACGGCCCGACCGGCACCGTCAAGCTCACCTTCCTCGGCGAGTACACGCGATTTGAAAACTTCGCACAGCCTGGCAGCTACTGAAAAGTCGGCGCTGGCAGGACGGCATTAAAGTACCTCGGCAGCGTGATCGGCCAGCCGCGAGCGCTCGCCGCGCTGCAGGGTGATGTGTCCCGAATGGCGCCAGCCCTTGAAGCGGTCGACGGCGTAGGTCAGGCCGGAGGAACCCTCGGTGAGATAGGGAGTGTCGATCTGCGCGATGTTGCCCAGGCAGACCACCTTGGTGCCCGGCCCGGCACGCGTGATCAGCGTCTTCATCTGCTTGGGCGTGAGGTTCTGCGCTTCGTCGATGATCAGGAACTTGTTGATGAAGGTGCGGCCGCGCATGAAGTTGAGCGACTTGATCTTGATGCGGCTGCGGATCAGATCCATCGTCGCGGCGCGCCCCCAGTCGCCGCCGTAGCGGTCGCTTTCCTCGCCGGGCTTGTTGAGGACGTCGAGATTGTCTTCCAGCGCGCCCATCCAGGGCGTCATCTTTTCCTCCTCGGTGCCCGGCAGGAAGCCGATGTCCTCGCCGACCGGAACCGTGACGCGGGTGATGATGATTTCCGAATAGCGCTTGGTTTCCAGCGTCTGGGTCAGGCCGGCGGCGAGCGTCAGCAGCGTCTTGCCGGTGCCGGCCTGGCCGAGCAGGGTGACGAAGTCGATCTCCGGATTCATCAGCAGGTTGAGCGCGAAATTCTGCTCGCGGTTGCGCGCCGTGATGCCCCAGACAGCGTTCTTGGCATGGCTGTAGTCGATCAGCGTCTCGAGTTCTGCCGTCTTGCCAGCACCGATTTTCACCCAGGCCTGCAGCGGCTGGGCGCCCTCCTGCCAGAGGAATTCGTTGACCAGCAGGTCGGGGCAGATCGGGCCGGTGATGCGGTAATAGGTGCGCCCATCCTTCTTCCAGGATTCGAGACCCCCGGCGTGGGTGTCCCAGAAGTCGGCGGGCAGTTCGAAGCTGCCGGTGTAGAGGAGATCGGTGTCCTCCAGCACCTTGTCGTTGAAGTAGTCCTGCGCTTCGAGACCCAGCGCGCGGGCCTTGATGCGCATGTTGATGTCCTTGGTGACGAGGATCACGGGGCGTTCGGGATGCTGCTCGCGCAGGTGGAGCGCCACGGCGATGATCTGGTTGTCGGCGCGCGCGGTCGGCAGCGAGGCGGGCAGTACGCCGGCGATCGCTTCCGTCTGCAGGAACAGCCGGCCGCTCGCCAGTTCGCGCGAGGGGGCGGTGAGATCGATGCCGCGGTGGATGTCCTCCTCGCCGCCGCTGACGATTTCGTCGAGCAGGCGGCTGGCCTGGCGGGCGTTGCGCGCGACTTCCGACATGCCCTTCTTGTTCGCGTCGAGCTCTTCGAGCGTCATCATCGGCACGAACAGATCGTGTTCCTCAAAACGGTAGAGGCTGGTCGGATCATGCATCAGCACGTTGGTGTCGAGCACGAAGAGCTTGACGGGTTTTTTCGCCCGTCCCGGCGTGCCGGACCGGGTGCTTTGTCTTGGATTCATGGGGTCGGGTCGGGGGGGTCAGAGGGTTTTCATGGTGGCCAGCACCTCGGCGGCATGGTGGTCGACCCTGACGCCGCGCCACTCGCGTGCGACGCGGCCGGCCCGGTCGATCAGAAACGTGCTGCGCTCGATGCCGCGCACCGGTTTGCCGTAAAGAGTTTTCATCTTGATGACATCGAACAGGGTGCAGACGGTTGCGTCGGCATCGGACAATAGTTCGAAGGGCAGGCCCAGCTTGGCCTTGAAGCTCTCATGCGACTTCAGGCTGTCGCGCGACACGCCCCAGACGGTGGCGCCGACCCGGACGAATTCGTCGTGCAGGTCGCGGAACTGGCCGGCCTCGCTGGTGCAGCCCGGCGTGCTGTCCTTCGGATAAAAGTAGATCACCAGGGGCCGACCGCGCAATGCGCCGAGGCGGAACGTCTTGCCGCCCGTGGCCGGCAGCGTGAAATCGGGGACTTCGAGGCCCACGACGGATGGGGATGCGGCGTTCATGACGGTTTTCTCCATGCGGAAAGGAATTCATCGCCCTGCAGCAGCACGGCGTCCTGGCGTCCCGGCGTCCGGCCGGTCACGATTTCATGGCGCGGCAGGCCGTCCAGGGTGAAGCGGCTGGCCAGCCCCTGCACCGAGACGATCGCATAGCCCTGTTCGCTCCAGCCGGTCAGCAGCCGCTCGATCGCCTGGATCGACCTAAGCGCGGAGCGGTCGGCGTTCAGGCTGAAAACATGGCCGTGCGGCGGGGGATCGGCGGTCAGCGCCAGCAAGGCGGCAACCGGATCGGCTGAAGCCGTGTTCGGTGCGGCCGCCAGTTCATCGAGGGTGGGCAGGGTCACGGGAATCTGCGGGCAGCGCACGATCTCGCCGTTCCATACCGGCACGAACGGATGCCGGCCGCGCGTGTCGCTCGCGCAGGCCAAGCCGAGGCGCTGCGTCAGGCGCAGGGCATGCGGATGAGAAAGCCAGCCCGGCGCGGCATGCAGCGTCGGCGGCGATTCGAACGCGCGCAGGAAGGTTTGGTGCATGCGCCCGATCCGGGCGGCGGTCCAGGCGGCGTCCGCCCGGGCGATCCGGCGCGGGCTCAGGTCGGGCTCCCAGCCATAGAAGCCCAGATCGAAGCAGGCGTCGCGCAGTTGCCTGAGCGTGCCCAGGCAATGCCGGGCGAGCGAGCGACCGAGCCAGTCCGAACCGAGGGCGAAGACGAAGCTCGCGCCTGCGTTGCGGGTGCGCAGCATGCCGGCGAGCGCGGGCAGGACATGGCGCGCGCCGTAGCCGGTCGCCTCGATCCTGAGCGCGATGCAGGGATTCATCGCCGCGGTCGGGCCGGCCCCGGTTCGACGATCAGGGCGGCGAGCGCGACGCGGCCTTCGGCGACGAGGACGTTATAGGTGCGGCAGGCGGCCGCCGTGTCCATGATTTCGAAGCCGCGGCCGGCTTCGATGAGCGGGCGCAGCAGCGCGGGCGCGGGGAAATGCTGCCGGCGGCCGGTGCCGAGCAGCAGGACGTCGCAGGCAAACGCCGACAATCGGGCCAGATCGGCGGCGGCCAGCGCGTCGTAGCTGTCGGGCCCCCAGGTTTCATCGATCCGGTCGGGCAGCAGCAGCAGGCTGCGCGTCAGCATCCTGCCATTCACGGCGACACAACCGGCCGCGCAGGCGGTGACGACGTTGTGGGCGCCAGAGTGGTCGGGGTGCAGCTTCAAAGGTTTGCGGCTGAGCGGGTCATTCGGTAGGATTATATCTTTCCAACCCAAACGCATCCCCGCGCCCTTCGCCATGCAATCCGTCCTCAAATCCACCAAGCTTGCCAGCGTCTGCTACGACATCCGTGGTCCCGTGCTGGCGCGAGCTCGCCAGATGGAGGAGGAAGGACATCGCGTCATCAAGCTGAACATCGGCAATCCGGCCGCATTTGGGTTTGAAGCTCCAGAGGAAATCGTCGTCGACGTCATCCGCAATATCCGCGATGCGTCCGGCTATTCCGACTCCAAGGGGCTGTTCGCGCCGCGCAAGGCAGTGATGCACTATTGCCAGCAGAAGAAGATCCGCGAGGTGGGCATCGACGACATCACCCTCGGCAACGGCGTGTCCGAGTTGATCGTGATGGCCATGCAGGCCCTGCTCAACGACCGCGACGAAGTGCTCGTGCCCGCGCCCGACTACCCGCTGTGGACCGCGGCCGTGAGCCTGTCCGGCGGCACGCCGCGCCACTATCTGTGCGACGAGGGCGCCGGCTGGCTGCCCGACCTCGCCGACATCCGCGCCAAGATCACGCCGGCGACGCGCGCCATCGTCATCATCAACCCGAACAACCCGACCGGCGCGCTCTATCCGGACGATCTGCTCAAGGAGATCGTCGAGATCGCGCGGCAGCGCGAGCTGATCGTCTTCGCCGACGAGATCTACGACAAGGTGCTTTACGACGGCCGGACCCACACCTCGCTGGCGAGTCTGGCCGACGACGTGCTGTTCATCACCTTCAACGGCCTGTCGAAGAACTATCGCGCCTGCGGCTTCCGCGCCGGCTGGATGATCGTCTCCGGCGAGAAGCGCCATGCGTCCGACTACATCGAGGGGCTGGGCATCCTCGCCTCGATGCGCCTGTGCTCCAACGTGCCGGGCCAGCACGCGATCCAGACCGCGCTGGGCGGTTATCAGAGCATCGAGGAACTGGTCGCACCACAGGGGCGGCTGACGCGCCAGCGCGATCTTGCCACGGAGATGCTGAACGCGATTCCCGGCGTCTCCTGCGTCAAGCCGAAGGCGGCGCTCTACTGCTTTCCGCGCCTCGACCCGCAGATTTACCCGATCGCCAACGACCAGCAGTTCATCCTCCAGCTGCTGGAAGCCGAGAAGGTCCTGCTGGTGCAGGGCAGCGGCTTCAACTGGCCGGCTCCCGACCACTTCCGCGTCGTCTTCCTGCCGAACGTCGATGACCTCGGCGAGGCGATCGGCCGCATCGCGCGCTTCCTCGAAGCCTATCGCAAACGCCACGGCGCCTAGCCCTACCCGATTTACCCCACTCTTTTCTGGATTTTTATGAAGCCAATTCAAGTTGGACTGCTCGGCATCGGCACCGTCGGTGGCGGCACTTTTTCCGTTCTTGCGCGCAATGAGGCCGAAATTACCCGTCGCGCCGGCCGGCCGATCCGCATCGTGCAGGTGGCCGACAAGAATCTCGAACTCGCGAAACAGGTGACCGGCGGGAAGGTGGCCGTGACCGACGACGCCTTCGCCGTCGTCAATAATCCCGAGATCGACATCGTCGTCGAACTGATCGGCGGCTACGGCATCGCCAAGGAACTGGTGCTCAAGGCGATCGAGAACGGCAAGCATGTCGTCACGGCCAACAAGGCGCTGCTCGCGGTGCATGGCAACGAAATTTTCGCCGCGGCGCAGAAGCGGGGCGTGATGGTCGGCTTCGAGGCGGCCGTGGCCGGCGGCATCCCGATCATCAAGGCGCTGCGCGAGGGCCTCACCGCCAACCGCATCCAGTGGATCGCCGGGATCATCAACGGCACGACCAACTTCATCCTGTCCGAGATGCGCGACAAGGGCCTCTCCTTCGATGCCGTGCTCAGGGAAGCCCAGCGGCTCGGCTATGCCGAGGCCGACCCGACCTTCGACGTCGAGGGCGTGGATGCCGCGCACAAGCTGACCATCATGGCGGCGATTGCCTTCGGCATTCCGATGCAGTTCGACAAGGCGCACATCGAGGGCATCAGCCGGCTCGACGCGGCGGACATCAAATATGCCGAGCAGCTAGGCTACCGCATCAAGCTGCTGGGCATCACCAAGCGTCGCTCGACGGGGATCGAGCTGCGCGTGCATCCGGCCCTGATTCCCGCCAGGCGTCTGATCGCCAATGTCGAAGGGGCGATGAATGCCGTCCTGGTGCAGGGCGACGCCGTCGGCGCGACGCTCTACTATGGCAAGGGCGCCGGCGCCGAGCCGACCGCCTCGGCGGTGATCGCCGATCTCGTCGATGTCACGCGCATGCACACCGCCGATCCCGAACATCGCGTGCCGCACCTGGCGTTCCAGCCCGACGCGGTGGCGGACCTGCCGATCCTGCCGATGGCCGCGGTCGAGAGCGGCTACTACCTGCGCATGACGGTGGCCGACCAGCCCGGCGTGCTGGCCGACATCACGCGCATCCTCGCCGACCAGCAGATTTCCATCGACGCGATGATCCAGCGCGAGCCGGCCGAGGGCGAGTTCCAGACCGACATCATCATCCTCACCCATCTTACGCGCGAAGCGCGGGCCGATGCGGCCATCGCCAGGATCGAAGCGCTGCCGGTGGTGAGCGGCAGGGTCGTCCGCCTGCGTCTCGAAGAACTGGGTTGATCCGGCCCCGGCAGCGATGAAATACATCTCCACCCGCGGTCATGCCGTTCCGCAAGCCTTCTGCGACATCCTGCTCGGCGGCCTCGCGCCCGATGGCGGCCTCTATCTTCCCGAGAGCTATCCGCAAGTCTCCGCCGCCGAACTCGCCGAATGGCGCGAATTGCCCTACCCCGCGCTCGCGCTGAAGATCCTGCAGAAGTTCGTCGACGACATTCCCGCCTGCGACCTGAAGACGCTGGCCGACCGCACCTACACGGCGCAAACCTATAAGCATTGCCGCCCCGGCCGCGATGCGAATGACATCACGCCGCTGACTCAGCTTGCACCCGGCTTCCACCTGCTCGAACTGTCGAACGGCCCGACGCTCGCCTTCAAGGACATGGCGATGCAGCTGCTCGGCAATCTGTTCGAATACGTGCTGGCCCGGCGCGGCGAGACGATCAACATCCTCGGCGCGACGTCCGGCGACACCGGTTCGGCGGCCGAGTACGCAATGCGCGGGAAAAAGGGCGTGCGCGTCTTCATGCTCTCGCCGCACGGACTGATGTCGCCGTTCCAGCGCGCGCAGATGTATTCGCTGCAGGACGCGAACATCGTCAATATCGCCATCAAGGGCATGTTCGACGACTGCCAGGATATCGTCAAGGCGGCGTTCAACGACCCGGCCTTCAAGGCGCGGTACAAGCTCGGCGCGGTGAATTCGATCAACTGGGCGCGTATCGTTGCGCAGGTCGTGTATTACTTCAAGGGCTATTTCGCGGCGACAAACGGGATGAAAAACGCCAACGACCGGCAGATTGCTTTCTGCGTGCCGTCGGGCAACTTCGGCAACATCTGCGCGGGCCACATCGCCCGCATGATGGGCCTGCCGATCGCGCGGCTGGTCCTGGCGACCAACGAGAACGACGTGCTCGACGAGTTCTTCCGCACCGGCGTCTATCGTCCGCGCGGCACGGCGGATACCTATGTGACCTCGAGCCCGTCGATGGACATCTCCAAGGCTTCGAACTTCGAACGCTTCATCTTCGATCTGGTCGGCCGCGACCCCGCGGTCGTGCGCGAACTCTGGACTGGAGTGGATGCGGGGGGGTCGTTCGACCTGCGCGGCACGCCCTACATGGAGAAGTTGTCCGGCTTCGGCTTCGTGTCAGGCAAAAGCACGCATGCCGACCGCCTGGCGACAATCCGCGACGTGTGGAAAAAACAACAGCTGATGATCGACACGCACACGGCGGATGCCGTCAAGGTGGCACGCGAGCACATGCTGGCCGGTGTTCCGATGGTGGTGCTGGAAACCGCGCAACCCGTGAAGTTCGCCGAGACGATTCAGGCAGCGCTCGGCCGCGCGCCGGGGCGGCCGCAGGAGCTGGAAGGCATCGAGGATTTGCCGCAGCGCGTTATTGTCATGGACGCGGATGCGGAAGGCGTGAAAGCCCTGGTGGCGCAGACCTGCTAGAGGTAGATCACCGCCGGGAAGACGGTGACCGCGAGAATCAGCACCAGCCATTCAAGATTATGGCGGGCGAGGAAGCCCGTGAAGTGCAGCACCAGAATCGTGATGGCGACAATGTAGTAGAGAATGAAAAGCATCCGGCGGACTCCTGCTGCTGGGCGACGGGAACGCAACCTCGGACCGATTATAAGCACAAAGTCATGTCGGCCCCGGCGCCGGCGGAAATGCGGCCCGACAATATTTCCCCGATCCCCCTTGACGCCGAGGCCGCTTATCCAGCTAGAATGATCGGGGCGATTCAGCCTTTCAACCAGCCTTTCAACCTGAGGAGAAAGCGAACATGAACAAAGGGGATCTCGTCGAAGTTGCCGCCAAGGAAGCCGACATCAGCAAGGCCGCTGCCGGCAAGGCGCTGGATGCGATTATCGATGCCGTCGTCAAATCGGTGGCCAAGGGCAACGCTGTGACGTTGGTCGGTTTCGGCACCTTCAAGGCGGCCAAGCGCGCCGCCCGCGCGGGCGTCAACCCCAAGACCAGCG
>JAGXSN010000006.1 GCA_018333815.1 Sulfuritalea sp.
ACACAGTGCGAGCGGCCCTCCGAGGCACGAGAGTGTCGGTCGGAAGGTTCCACGCCGCAGGATCGACGGCGAGCCGACGCAGCAATTCCGTGTACTGCGCGAACATGGCGGAGAGTTGCTCCGGGTCGAAGAGTGCTTCTACCGCGTCCCAGTTGAAACGCAGCTCTCCCTCGGATTCATAGACCTGGTGGTCAAGCCAGATCTGCGGGGTTTGAGAGATGCCCCAGCGTGGCTTCAGCCAGGATGCATGGGCCAGGAAGCGGTCGTGTTCGAAGCCGAGGGCGCTGGTAAACACGACCGGCATCACAGCCAACGGCTGGCCGCGTCGCAGCGCGAGCTGGCGCATGACCCAGAGCGCGGAAACATCGCGATGCGCGAGATCCTGCCGGAGACGTGTTTGAAGCCGTCTGGCGCTCGTACGCCAGTCCGATTCGGGCAGCCAGGCCAGCAGCAGCAGGGAGGTGAAGTCGCCCAGCACGCGCTCTATCTGTGGGTGCACCGGCCGCCGGTCGAACAATGTGAGGTTCAGGCACAGGTCGGCCCGCGCGCTCCAGGCCGAGAGCACGGCTGCGTAGGCGGACAGCAGCAATGCCGAGGGAGTCAGTCCCTCCTCTCCGACACGCGCCTTGAGCTTGCGCCATTCGTCGGCGGAAAGGCTGTCGGACAGCCGCACGAAGTGTGGGCGACCGATCTCGGCCGGATCGCGGAGCAGGGGCAGTTGCGGCGCGGGTGGCAGCTCATCCAGGCGTCGCCGCCAGTATTCCAGCGAGGCTTCGGCGGGCTCTCGACCGACATGGTGGATCAGGTAGTCGCGGAAGCCGACATCGAGTGCGGGCAGATCGCTGTCCGGAGAGAGATACAGTTGCTCCAGCTCGGCCAACAGTATCTGCATGCTCAGCCCGTCGAGCATCAGGTTGTCGAGGCAGACGAACAGGCGGCTGCGTCCGCTCCCATCCTCGGCCGTCTGCACGTCGAAGACGGGCCAGCGGGTCGGATCGAGCACCTGATGCGAAAGGCGTTCGCGCAGTTCGATGGCTTCCGGGCCATCGAAGCGGGTGACACGGTGGCGCCGCAGCGCGAACCGAGGTACCTCGGCCAGAACCTGTTGTCGGCCGTCACGCACCACCGCCTTCAACATGTCGTGGCGGGCGATCAGCCGATCCCAGGCCGCCGCGAAGCGTTGAACGTCCAGGTCCTCGACCTCGAATTCGACGAAGAAGTGGGAACCGACGCCGCCCAGCGGAAATCCCGGCTCGCGTCCCACGAGATAGGCTTGCTGCACGTCGGTGAGCGGGAACGGCTCATGTTGGGAGGCGGGATCGGGCCGCAGGTTGTCGGCGATACGATCTGCGGTTGCCAGGGTGGCCGCGAAGGCGGCGAGCGTCGGGTAGTTGAACAGGTCGCCCAGGTGCGCGGTGTAACCTGCTTGGTCCAGCCTGCCCATCAAGCGTGTCGCAAGCAGGCTGTCACCGCCGAGTTGGAAGAAGTGACTGTGCCGGTGCACGACCGGAACGCGCAGCAGTTCCTGCCACAGCCCGGCAACGACAGCCTCGGCGTCCCCGCGAGGAGGCTCCTGCTCCGCCTCGATGGTCTGCTCCGGCCCACAGCGGGCTGCCAGTGCCTTGTGGTCGACCTTGCCGTTGGCGGTGAGCGGAAACGCGTCGAGGAAATGCAGTCTCTGCGGCAGCATGTATGACGGTAGATGTTCGCCCAGGGCGGCCACGAGCTTGCGGGGATCAGGATGGCGAACCTCGTCGGGCGCGCGCAACACGAAGCGCAGGTGATCCCCAACGTCGTCGGCCAATTGGCAGCGCAGGCCTCGCGCCCCGAATCTCTCAAGCCATTCCTCGGTGCCGCGCAACTGAGCGGAGATGCCGTGCTCATCCGGTGCGAGAAGATCGGCGCTGACCATGGTCAGGCAGGAGGCACGGCGCAGCTCCAACACGTGAACCAGGGCGGCAGGACCCGCCAGTGTCGAGAGGGCGTCCAGCGAGTTCTCATCGAGCCGGTGCAGGGCATTTGCGGCCAGCACCACGTCACCCTTGTGGGCCAATGCTTCCCGGGAAGCGTCGTCCCAGCGCCGGACGTTCGCGTGCGAGAAGGCCGCGAGGCGATCCGATGCGCGCAGAACCATCTCCTGTGACGTGTCCAGCGCCGTGTAGTCCAGGCGGCTGGCATCCAGGCGGTTCAACAACATCTCGCCGACAAGACCGCTGCGAGCGCCGATTTCGACGAGGCGCACCGGACGATTCAGGGTATGCGACAGTTTCGTCAGCGCCTCGGCCAAGGCATCGATTGCGGCGGCCATGCCCCGGCTCTGGGTCAGGAGATGCTCGGGAGACCAGAACGGATGGGCAAGCAACGTCTGCGCCGCGCGCTGCCCCCGAAGTATCTGCGCAAGCGCGGCGTGGTGTGCAAGCAGGGCCTCCGCCGTCGCGTGGAGCGAGTCTTTGTTCGTGGGCAGCCACGGCGCCTCATCGTGCCGCCGTCCGCGGACGTAGCCGTCGCCGTTCGCATCGCGGGCCAGGCGTCCCTGGCCAACCAGCAGGTTCAGCCACCGGACGATGAGCACACGCCAGCTTGGGTCCGCGCCATACCGCCGCACGACCTCATCGACGTCGACAGGTTCGGCGAAATCCAGGCCATGCCGTCGCAAGTGGTCGTTCAGAAAGTCTGCGACCAGACGCTCGATAATCATCTCGCGCTCTGCTTCGGGGGCAGCGGGTCCGAAGAGCAGCCCATAGTCGGAGGGCAGCGCTGGATCGGCATGCCGGCGGCTGTATAACTCATCACCGTTCGCCACGACGAAGGCCGCCAGCGATTTCTCGCGGTCGCCCATGGCCAGCACGACGGCGGCCTTGACGCCGTCGACGCGATGCAGCGCCGCCTCGACCTCACCAAGTTCGATGCGGTAGCCGCCGATCTTGACCTGCTTGTCGCGGCGTCCGAGGAATTCCAACGTCCCGTCGGGCCAGTAGCAGCCCATGTCGCCGGTGCGGTACCAGCGGCCGTTCGTTGTCTCGACAAACTGCCGTGCGGTGCGCTCAGGGTCGTTGAAGTAGCCCAGAGCTACGCCTTCGCCGCCGATCCACAGTTCGCCCGGTACCCAGTCGGGGCAGTCGCGGCCTTGTTCGTCGACGACTCGGTAACGCTGGTTGGCGAGCGGGAATCCGTAGGGGATCGAGCGCCAGTGCGGCGGCACCTCCCGGACATCGAAAACATTCGACCAGATCGAGGCTTCCGTGGCGCCGCCCATCGCGACGAACTTGCCATCGGGGCGGAAGGCACGATAGCGTCGCGGCAGGTCGAGTCCGATCCAGTCTCCGGAAAGCATGGCCATCCGCAGCCGGGCGGGTGCGTGCAGGTCGAGACCCTCGCTATATGTGAGCAGCATGTCGAACAGGGCCGGGACTGTGTTCCAGACCGTGATGCCGTGGCGCTCGATCATGTCGCACCACACGGACGGATCCCGGCGCTGGGCCTCGCTGACCAGAACCAGTGCGCCGCCGGCCGCCAGCAGACCGAAGATGTCATAGACGGACAGGTCGAAATGAAGCGCCGATAGCGCCAGAACCCGGTCGTAGGCGCCGATCCGGTAGCGCCGATTCAGATCGACGCAGGTATTCAGTGCGCCGCGGTGGGAGATGACGACGCCTTTCGGCGTCCCGGTGGAGCCCGACGTGTAGATGATGTAGGCCGGCTGGAGGGGGTCCCTGGGGACTGGTTCCTCCATCGCCTTGTGGAGGATGGCAGCCTGCCAGTGGATGTGGGGCGGGTCGGCGTCACCCGGAGCACTGCCCGCTCCAACATCATCCGCGCAGGTCAGCACGGCGGCGACGGCTGCGTCCCGATAGATCGTGCGCCGCCGCTCCGCAGGCTGGTCGTGCGCGACGGGCACGTAGGTCGCACCAGCCTGGAGTATGCCTAGCGCCGCAACGACTTGCCCCATGCCCTTGGACATGCTGATCGCGACCGTGTCGCCGGGGCACACGCCCTGTGCGGCCAGCGCACCGGCACAGCGTTTCGCTTGATCGGCCAGTTCCGCGTAGGTCAGCGACCGCTCGCCATGGATCAGCGCGACTGCCTCGGGGGTACGCTCGGCGGCGAGAAGGAACCCGTGGTGCAACAAACCCTCCGGTATCGGCCCCGCCGTCTGATTCGCACGCAGGCGCACTTCCCGTTGTGCGACTGGCATCAGGTCTGGCAGGGGCGCACGCCAAGCCGTGGCATCCGCCACCAGCATGCGGACGACCGAGACATAGGCATCGAACATGGCGTCAATCAGGCCAGGAGGAAACAGCGCGTCATTGCTGTCCCATTGCAGCCAGACCGACGAACCGTGCTCGAACGCCAGATGATCGATCCACACCTGGGGAGTCTGCGATATTCCCCAACCGGGTTCCCCCAGTGTCGGACCGGTGCCGTCGCCGTAGAGGGGGCGCCCGAGATTGCTGGTGAACACCACGGGCGCGCCATGCCGATGCGTCTGTCCCTTGCGCAACTCGCGCAACAGTTCCACTCCCGACCAGTGGCGATGTTCATGGGCCTCGGCGAAGGTGCTCTGATTGCTGCGCGCCAATTCGTCTAACGGTGCGCCTTCGGCGACGAGATCGATCAGCAGGACGTTGGTGAAGTCGGCAATCATGCGTTCGACCGCTGGATGCAGAGGCTGGCGGTCGAACAGCGTGAGATTGAGCAGAAGGCGCGGCTGGTTGCTCCAACGTGCCAGCACGGCACCAAAGCAGGTGGCGAGTGCCATGGTCGGGGTCACCCCATTCGCGCCGGCACCGGCCTTGAATGCCTCCCAATCGGCGGCCTTCAGTTCCGCGCGGCGACGGCTGATGCGAACGTCGTCTATCTGCTCCGGTTCGCGCGCCAGTGGCAGCGCCGGCGCCGCAGGAAAGCTTTCCAATCTATCCAGCCAATAGCGCCTTGCCCGCTCCCTGGCGGTTTGTGTTTCATTGCGTAGTTGCGCGAGGTAGCTGCGAAAATCGTACTCATCGCATGGTGTCGGTAGTGTGGTGCCGCGGATCAGCTCGGCAAGCTCCTCGAACACCAGGGTGAAGCTGGCGGCATCGAGAATGAGCAGATCGATGTTGACATGCAGGCGGTGCCGCCCGTCGGGCAGCAGCGAGAGTTGGAAATCGAAGGTTTCTCCGCGGTCCACGGCCAGCACACGATGCCCGAGCCGCTCGCGCAGCGCCTGCAATCGGGCCTCGCATTCCTGTTCGCCCAGGTTTCGCAAGTCATGAACAGTGAGGTCGGACCAATGGGATGCCTCGCGGTACTGCTGGAGGCCGTCATCGCGAAAGGCCACGCGAAGCGTCGGGTGGCGCTCGATCAACGCGTGGACGGCGGCTTCCAGAGCGTCGCCGGAAAGGCCCGAGCCATCGAACTCCTGATAGAGATGGCATCCGACACCACCCAGTGTCTGCTGTGGTGACCGGCCAACGAAATAGGCGTGCTGCACTGGCGTCAGCTCGAACGCCTCTCCGTCGCGCATGACAGGCCAAGTTGCGGGTTCGAAGGACCGTTCGCGATCGATCGCCTTCTTGCGCTGGAGCAGCCCGGTCCACCCGGCCAGGGTGGGAGCGTCATACAGTTCCCTGAGCGTCACCGTGTGGCCGCGCTTGCGCAGTCGGTTCAGCCATGCCATCAGGCGCATCGAATCCATCCCCAGTTGGATCAGGCTGGTGCACCCATCCAACCGCGTGGAGGGAACGCCGAGGTCAGCCGCGATCTCGGCGCGCAGCGCTTCGTCGATGGCAGGAACCTCTTGGGAGGCGTCAGGTTGATTGACTTCCCCGCGACCGGTTTCAAGAAGAGTGTCGGACATGATGTGGTGGCTCGTATGGGTTGTTCCGTGTCGGATCGGCGTGCGGGGTGACATCTGATGGCGAGGGGTGGTGTCCGGCCAGCCAGGCGCGGGCCTGCGCCTCGGCCTCCGCGCGCGTAGCGACAACCCGATAGGGATAGGGAGCGCGCCCGGAAGCGTTCCACGCGTCGGCTTTGCGCAGGTACTCATGCCGCAATGTTTCATCCGTCTCGATGCGAAGCGCGCCAAGGCAGTAACGCTGTTGATCGACGAATCGATCCCGGCTCCATTGCGCGTAGGTCGTCATGAAACGCCCCGACTGGCGAGGAAACTCGACTCCTTCCATCAGCAGAACGAAGGGTTCCGCACGTGCATACAGCGATTCGAGCTGTGCGACCATGTCGCCCGCCCGTTCGTCGGCTACTTGTTCCGGCATGTGCAGACCGACCAATGGCCAGTGCTGCATGTCGATGAATTCCTTCATGCGCGTCATTCCTTGTGACAGGCCGCCGAACCAGCACGCGATCGAGGGAGCGCGCAAGTGGGCGACACGCGCATGCTTAACGCATACGCGAATGAGAATCAGTCACAAATGGTATTGACTTGCGTACGCGGCGCCACCCCGACCGGGTTTGTTTCAACCCGGATCCGTATCCGTTCGTCACGGACAGGGTGCGTATGAGTTGCGGCCGACGGACCCGATTGGATTGCTCGGGACGGGGGGCAGATCGGTAGGCGGGAAACTTGAAAGCGGGATCAGCGTCGGCGTTTGAAGGCCGAAGGGGGAACGCCGAACTGTTTCTGGAAGGCGGCCGCGAAGTGGCTCGCGTTCGCGTAGCCGAGGTCCGCGGCCACCACGGTCACCGGGGTGTGGCCCTCGCTCAGGCACCGACGCGCTTCGTGCATGCGTTCCCGCTGGAATAACCCATAGACGCTCTCGTTGAACAGCAATCTGAAGCCGCGTTTGAGTTTCACGGCGCTGAGGCCGCATTCCCGCGCGAGCGCGTCAATGGTTGGCGCCTGGGTCAGGTCGGCCAGCAGAATATCCCGTGCGCGAAGCAGGTTGCGTCTGTCTGCCGGGGAAACGCTGGGTGACGGCGCATCCCCGTCCCGGTGCGCCTCGATCGCCAGACCGACCATCACCAGCGACTGTCCAAGCAACCAGGCCGCCGAGGGGACGGGTATCGCGTCCTTCTCCGGCCCGGTCGGCATCATCCGCAGCACGCCGCTCAAGGCCCCGGCGGCTGCGCGCATTTCCGCGCTGCAACGATGCATGGCGCAGCACCGCGCGGTATCCAGCATCCGTGCCAGGGATGCGTCGAGATCGGGCGCCCAGTCGGAGAGGATGTCGGGACGCACGGAGACGGTTACATACTCGAAGCTGTCCACGTAGGACGATCGCCCCGTGCACCCCGGGGTGTAGCTGATGCAGCCCAGACCCTGGCGCAGGATGCACTCGCTTCCTCCCGCGGCATCGCCGTCCATGGAGAAGCCGCAGCGTCCTTTCAGCGCGCATGAGAAGTGGATTCGATCCCAGTCGTCTCGCACATTCATGGTCATGGGGCGAGCGAGGTTCCCGCTCCACAGCAGCGTGTCGACCCCGTCACGCAGGGCCAGTTTGACCAGGCGACAGTTGGCGGCCCACTCCACTTGGGGCACCGGCTTTTCCGCGAGCAGGCTCGAAACGGCGACCTCGGACGACAGGGCCGATGACGTATGCACTGATGGCGTCATGTGACTTACCTCCCTTCCCTGGAACCGATTCGGGTCAAAGATGAGCCGAATCGGGCAGGAAATCAAATGAGAATCATTCACAATTATTCTCCCAATTTCTGCCGCGCCCGTCGAGTCAATTTGTATAAGCCGACGGAAACGATGGTGGCGGGGACTCCAGCCGGCGGTTTCCAGGCGTCTGTCGTGCTCCAGGTCGGTCGAAAGCCAGGCCGCGTGTGTCCATGCCCAGCGTTTGTCGGCGTTTCGTCAACCTGTTTCAGGAGTGCAATGAATGCCGCAACCGATTTACGTGAAGAAGCCGCAAGGCCGCCGAGTCCCACCCCATGCGCCAAGCGCCCTGGCCGTCGCCTTGTTGACGGCCCTGGCCGCCCTGCCTGGTGCATCCCTCGCGCAGGAGTCCGCCAAGGGGTCAGCCAGAGACTCGACGGGGGCTGTCAGTGCCACATCCGATACCGGGACGGCAGGCGCCGCCGCAGTCGAACTGAAGACCGTGACCGTGACGGCCCGGCAGGGCCAGGAACGGGCTGTGGACGTTCCCTTCGGCCTCAGCGTTATCGGCGGAGAGGAAGTGGAGGCGCGCCGCTTGCAGACCGTCGAGGACGCTCTGCGAAGCACGCCCGGTGTGGAAGTAAGCTCCTGGGGCGATCCAAATTCCGCCAACGTCCTCATCCGTGGCGTGGGATCGCTCTATCAGGTCAGCCAGGACGATGGTTCAGTGGCATTGAATGTCGACGGCGTACCGATGTCCATGCGCAACGTGAGCCTGGGCACTCTTGATGTCGAGCGTGTCGAAGTGCTGAAAGGCTCGCAGGGCACCCTGTTCGGCGGCAACAGTCAGGCCGGCGCGATCAACATCACGACACGCAAGCCGACGCGCCACCTGGAAGGTTATGTCCGTGGCGAGTACGGCGAAGACAACCAGCATCTGGAGGAGGCGGTCGTCAGCGGCCCCCTGTCAGAGCGCCTGAGCGGCCGTTTCGCGCTGCGCAACACAGGGGCGGACCATTGGACCGAGAACGCCCAGGATGGCAAGCCGTTGGCAAATCCATCCGGCTTGGCATTCCGGGGTAGTCTGCTGTGGGATATCGCACCCCATACCAACGCCCTGTTCACGGCCGAACGCGAAAAAAACGAGCGCAGCCCCGCTTTGACCATCATGCGCCCCTACGGCGATCCGGCAAAGCTGGATTTCACGCCGGGTATCTTCGACAACAACCATAAAACCGCGGAACGCTATTCCGTGGAGATCAATCACGATCTGGACAACAGCCGACTTACTTCGATCACAGCGTATACGACCACGGACTTCCTGGGCGTCAAGGGATACGACCAGCGACTCATGCAGGCGCTGTATGGCTATCCGATCGAATACATCGGCACGGATAGCTCGAATGAAAAAAAGGTCAGCCAGGAGCTGCGCCTGTCGTCCCTACCTGCTGCACCGGTCTTCTGGGTGGCGGGTCTTTATCTGTCGAGCGCCGACCGCTCGTTCGATTCCTACTACAGTGCCAGCAACCGTCAGAATCGCGACTTCAAGACCGACAGCTACGCGACCTATGGCGAGGTGACCTATCCGCTCGCCGAAAAATGGAAGGTCACAGGCGGTCTGCGACATTCCTGGGACAAGAAACACTACGACGCCACCTATGTCGGCGCCAGTACTGTCCAGGACAGCCGGAAACTGAATGACGACTACACGACCGGTCGTGTCGCTCTGTCCTACGCCCTGGCGCCCAGCACCAATGTCTACAGCGCCTTTTCCCACGGCTATCAGTCGGGAGGATTCAGTGACTTCACCACTCAGGTTGCCGACAGCACTCCCTACAAGCCTGTCCGCTCGAACGCTCTGGAGGTCGGATTCAAGACGGAATCCACCGATCATCGCCTCGCCTTGAACGGTGCCCTGTTCCTGACCAAGGTGAAGGACGCACACCTGCTCGGATATGACTATTCGACCATGGCGGTGGGCGCCATCAACGCAGACACCGAAAGCAAGGGTGCCGAACTGGAGGGTGTTTGGCGCATGGGCAACGGCTTCGAACTCTCCGGGGGGCTGAGCTACATCGATGCCACGATCAAGAGCGATGCGGTCGGTGTCTATGGCGGCGACGTTCAGGCGGGCAACCGCGTCCCCGACGTACCCCGCTGGAGCGGCACGCTGGCGGTTGCCTACAGCAAGCCAATACCGGAGTTCCTGGGGCTGGCCTCACCGGTCATGAATGCCCGGTTGAGCTATCGCTATGTGGGTTCGCGGGCCGCCGATCCTCAGAACCACTTCGATCTCGGCAGTTACCGCAAGGTTGACATGCGCGTGGGCGTGGCGTCGGGAAACACGGAAGTATATGTGTATGGCAACAACCTGCTGGACGAGAAGTACGACCTCTACGGCTACTACTTCACGCCGACGGTCACGGCCGGCGCACCGGCGCGCGGGCGTACCCTGGGCGTGGGCGCGGCTTGGTACTTCTAAGCAGGGGTAGGCCAATGATCTCTGCGACCGTTCAGACGGTCCCGCCCTGCGCCACCCAGGCGGGCATCCATCACGACCACGGCTTCGGCCAGGGCGCGCGTCACAGCGCCGAAACGCGCACCCTGGTTGTGGCATCCATCACCTGCGTGACGATGATGGTCGAGGTGGTGGCGGGGCTGTGGACCGGCTCCATGGCGCTGCTCGCGGATGGCATCCACATGGGCGGCCACGCCGTTGCTCTGGGGCTTGCCGCCAGCGCCTATTACCTGGCGCGACGCTACGCCCGCGACCGCCGTCTCAGCCTGGGCAGCGGCAAGATCAACGATCTGGCCGCCTATACCAGCGCCCTGCTGCTGGGCGTCTCCACTCTTTGGCTGATGCTGGAATCGGGTCGGCGTCTGCTTTACATGGAGCCACTGCAACCGCTGGAGGCGATGGTGGTGGCCGTGATCGGACTGGCGGTCAACCTGCTGTCCGCCTGGCTGCTGGCTGGAGCGGACGACCATCATCACGACCACGACCATGACCACGAACACAGCCCCCACGGCGATCACAATTTACGAGCAGCGCTGCTGCACGTGATGGCCGACGCAGCCACCTCGGTGGCTGCCATCCTCGGCCTGCTGGGCGCCTGGCTGTGGGGCTGGCACTGGCTGGACCCGGCCATCGCCATGGTGGCTTCCCTGGTGATCCTGCGCTGGAGTTGGGGTCTGCTGCGCCAGACCGTCGGCATCCTGCTGGATGCCGAGGCACCCGCCGAATTGCGCCGCCTCGTCGGCGAGCGCCTGGAGGCGGTGGCCGACAGTCATGTCGCCGATCTGCACCTGTGGTCGGTGGGACATAACGCCTGGACCCTGGTGGCTTCGGTGGTGAGCCATGCGCCCGCCTCTCCCGACATGTACAAGGCTGCCCTCGCGGGACTCGACGGCATCCATCATCCCGTCGTGGAAATCCACCACTGCCATGCCTGCGGGAGGCAGCTTGATGCTCGGTGACCCGGCATCCAGAGGTCTGCCGCCGTCATCTAGGAACCTTGATGTCCACCCTTTCCCTCCCCGAGAAATCTCCCTCGAACACCTCCCCCGCGCCAGCCGTCTCTGATGCATGGGCGATCATGGCTCCGGTGCGCGGCAGGATCCGCTTGGCCATGACCCTGGCGGTGGCAGCCGCCGTGCTCGGGCTGGCGACGATGGGCTTTCTGGCGCTGACGGTGCGCGACCTGCTCGAATCGCCCGGCGCCTGGCCCTGGCCGGCGATGCTGGGCGCACTGGTCTGCACCGTGTCCGCCTATCTACTTCGCTTGGCGGCCTTCAACGAGTCGCACTTCGCCGCCTTTCGCCTAGAGAACCTGGTGCGCTCCGATCTCAGCCGGCACCTGGCGCGAGTGCCCCTCGGCTATATCCAGACCGTGGGCGCGGGGGCGCTGGCCAAGGTCATGCACGACGACGTCAAGGCCCTGCATGTCTTCGTCGCCGACAGCACGCCGCTCCATGCTCGCGCCTACGCCACGCCAGCGATCACCTTCCTCGTCCTCCTTGCTCTGGATTGGCGCCTGGCCCTGGCGGCGGCCGCGGTGTTGGCGCTCGGTTTCGGCGTCATGGTCCTGGCGATGCGCAACCGCGCCGAGATGGTCCGGCTCTACAACGAGGCCCGCGAGCGGGTCGGCGCGGCGGTGGTCGAGTTCGTCCAGGCCATGCCGGTGGTGCGCACCTTCGACAGCGGCGCGGCGACCTTCGGCCGCTATCAGCTCGCCCTGCGCGAGTATCTTGACGTGCTGAGCCGCTGGTATCGGGAGGCTGGGTTTCCCATGCGCTTCTCCATGGCGGCTCTCAATCCCATGCCGACCCTGGCGGCGCTGCTCTGGCTGGGGGCCTGGCTGACGTGGCGCGACAGCCTGCCGTTCGCCCAATGGCTCGCGGTGCTGCTGATCGGCACGGGCATGGCCGAAGCCATGATGCCGCTGATGGCGCTCAAGCATCTGGTCGACAAGACGCGGTTGAGCATCGCCCGCATCCAGGAGGTTCTCTCCGCTCCGGTGCTGCCGGAACCCGATCGAGAGCGGGTGCCGACGGATGCCAGCGTCCGTTTCGAGGGTGTCGGTTTCCGCTACGGAGAGATGGATGGCGACGCCCTGACCGATGTCAGTTTCACGGTGGCGCCGGGCAGCGTCGTCGCCTTGGTCGGCCCTTCCGGGGCCGGAAAGAGCACCGTGGCCAAGTTGATCCCGCGCTTCTGGGATGTGAGCGCCGGGCGCGTCCTGGTGGGCGGCGTCGATGTGCGCGAGATGTCCACCGAGACCCTGATGCGACAGGTGGCCTTTGTTTTCCAGGACAACTTCCTGTTTTCCGGAAGCATCGCCGACAACATACGGCTGGGGCTGCCCGACGCCGGCATGGACGCTGTGTCCGCGGCAGCCAGGGCGGCCCAGGCCCACGATTTCATCATGAACCTGCCGCAGGGTTACGACACCCAGGTGGGGGAACGAGGCGTGTTCCTCTCCGGCGGCCAGCGCCAGCGCATCACCATCGCCCGCGCCATCCTGCAGGATCGGCCGATCCTGGTTCTGGACGAGGCCACCGCCTACGCAGACCCCGAGAACGAGGCCGCCCTGATCGCCGCCCTGTCCGAGCTGATGCGGGGCAAGACGGTGATCATGGTGGCGCATCGCCTCGCCACCATCCGCGACGCCGACCAGATCCTGGTGTTCGAGCATGGGCGGTTGGAGGAAACCGGCCGACACGAGGCGCTGCTCGCCCGCGCGGGCATCTATGCCCGGCTCTGGCGCAACTACGAACTGGCCCAGAACTGGGCTCTGGGCCAGCGCGACTCGTCCCGCGAAGAACTTCAGCCGGAGGTCCAATGAGCGCCGTCCTCGAATCCACGCCGCGCATCACTTCCTGGCGCGAGACCTACCGGCAGCTGCTGCGCGCCGCAGGCGATCATGCGCCAGCCCTGCGCGCCAGCCTGATCGGCCTGGCCCTGGCCGCCGTTTCGCAGGGCCTCGCGCTCGCCTGCGTCGCGCCGCTGTTCGCCGCCGTCCTGAACGAGCCGGACGCCGGCGGCGCGTTGATCTGGTTGGCGACCATGACCGCGTTGATGGCGCTGGCCACGCTGCTGCGCTGGCGCGCGCAGAACTTTGAATTCGACGGCGAACTCGCTGCGGCCACCCACGCACTGCGCACGCGCCTTGGCGAGCAGTTGCGCCGCATGCCGCTGGAGCGGCTGAGGGACAGGCGCACGGGGGAGATGACCGAACTCCTGCTCGGCAATGTCGATGAGAACCTCAACTACACCCTGATGATCATCGACCTCATCCTGGTCGCGGTGGTCACCCCCCTGGTCACTGCCCTGGCGCTACTGGTGGTGGACTGGCGTCTCGGTCTGGCGCTGTTGCTGATATTTCCCGCGATCGTACCCCTCTACCGCTGGCGGCGGCCCGCCTTCGGCCGTGGCATGCGCATGCTGGCCAAGGCCCAAGCGCGCACCAGCGCGGACATTCTCGAATACACCCAGGGGTTGCCGGCGCTGCGCGCCGCCTGCGGGGCCGGCGAGAAGGCCGAGCGCCTGCATGCCGGCTTCGAGGACCTGGAGTTAATCCAGACCCTCGGTCACCGCAAGAGCGCCAAGCCCAACAGGTTGGTCACCGGTGTGGTGGAGGTCGGACTGCTGTTGATTCTCGCGTCCGGGGTGGCCTGGGTCGTCTCGGGCACGCTCGATGTGGCGATCCTGGCGGCGGTGTTCGTCATCGTGGCACGGCTCGTGGAGCCGCTCTCCACCTTCGTGATGTACACCGCCGTCCTGGAGCTGATCGAGGCCGCGCTGGAGCGCATCGAGGGTTTGCTGGCCATTCCGCCCCTGCCTCTGGTGGAGCCGGTCGCCCGGCCGGACCATTACGAAGTGCGTTTCGAGAACGTCACCTTCAGCTACGCCCAGGCCACAGCGGCGTCGCTGCGCGACTTCAGCGCCGTACTGCCGGCTCGGAGCCTCACCGCCCTGGTCGGCCCGTCCGGTTCGGGAAAGACCACCTTGACCCGCTTGCTGCTGCGTCACGGCGATCCGCAGGAGGGGCGCGTCACCATCGGTGGCGTGGACGTCCGCGCCATCCCACCGGATGAACTCAACGCCTTGATCTCGGTGGTATTCCAGGACGTATACCTGTTCGACGATACCGTGCTGGCGAATATCCGCATGGCCCGTCCAGATGCGAGTGACGTTGAAGTGGAGGCGGCGGCCCGCGCCGCCCACTGCCTGGACTTCATCGAACGCCTGCCGCTGGGCTGGCGCACCCGCCTGGGCGACATCGGCGG
>JAGXSN010000007.1 GCA_018333815.1 Sulfuritalea sp.
CTTGTCTTGCTCGTCGCCGGCCAGGCTCTGGCCGGCCCGCAGATTCAGCACTGGGTCGCCCCCACGGGCGCGAAGGTCTATTTCGTCGAAAGCCGCGGCCTGCCGATCCTCGACGTGCAGATCGACTTCGTCGCCGGCGCCGCCCGCAGTCCCGCCGGCCCCGCCACGGGCGAAGCCGACAAGGCCGGGGTGGCGAGCCTCACCGCCGCACTCATCGAGGCGGGCACGCCCCGGCTGAACGAGGAGCAGATTTCCGCCCGCCTCGTCGACCTGGGCGCGAAGCTCTCTTCCGGCTCAGACCACGACCGGGCCAGTGTGACCCTTCGGACGCTGTCCACGCCCGAGGAAAAAGCCGGGGCGCTCGCCCTCCTGCGCGCCGTCCTCTCGACGCCGACTTTTCCCGAAGCCGTCGTGAATCGGGAAAAGACCCGCAGCATTGAGGCGCTGCGCGATGCCGAGACCCGCCCGGACAGCCTTGTCGCGCGCCGTTTCGCCCAGGCCATCTACGCCGGCCATCCGTATGGCCGCCTCGCCACGCCCGCGAGCGTGGCGCGCATTAGCCGCGATGATCTGGTCACCTTCCACCGCACCTTTTACGTCGCGCACGGCGCGGTGGTATCCATCATCGGCGACGTGTCGCGCGCCGAAGCCGAGGCCATCGCCGCGGGGCTCACCGAGGCCCTGCCGCAAGGCGCCGCCCCGCCGCCCTTGCCGCCCGTCGCCTTGCCGAAGGGCGGGACGATCAAGGTTCCCCATCCGGCCTCACAGTCGCACATCCGCGTCGGCCTGCCGGCGATCCCGCGCGAGGACAGTCCAGACCACTTCGCGCTGCTGGTGGGCAACTATATCCTGGGCGGGGGCGGCTTCGTCTCGCGCCTGATGAAGGAGGTGCGCGAAAAGCGCGGCTTCGCCTACAGCGTCTATTCCGCTTTTTCCCCACGCGTCCTGCCCGGCCCCTTCGAGATCGGCCTGCAAACCAAGCGCGAGCAGTCCGCCGCCGCGCTCAAGGTGGTCGATGAGGTGCTCGCCGGCCTGCTCGCCGAAGGCCCGAGCGCCCAGGAACTGGCCGCCGCGAAGAAAAACCTCATCGACGGTCAGGCCTTGCGGATCGACAGCAACGCGAAGCTGCTCGCCCACCTCTCGCTGATCGGCTTTCACGGCCTGCCGACGGACTACCTCGACCGGTTTCCGCAGCGGGTGGCCGCCGTGACGCGCGAGGATGTCAGGAACGCCCTGCGCCGCTATATCAAGCCGGAGCATCTCGTCACCGTGATCGTGGCGGCGGATTGAAAAGATGTCCTCCCGTCGGCGCGGCCCCGATCAGCCGAAGCGGCCGGTGATGTAGTCTTCGGTGCGCTTGTTCTTGGGATTGACGAACAGGTCGTCCGTGGTGCCGAACTCGATCAGTTCGCCCAGATACATGAAGGCCGTGTAGTCGGAAACCCGCGCCGCCTGCTGCATGTTGTGGGTGACGATGACGATCGTGTAGTTCTTCTTCAGCTCGTAGATCAGGTCTTCCAGCTTGGCGGTGGACAGAGGATCCAGGGCCGACGCCGGCTCGTCGAGCAGCAGCACCTGCGGCTCGAGAGCGACCGCGCGGGCGATGACCAGGCGCTGCTGCTGCCCGCCCGAGAGACTCAGCCCGCTGTCGTTCATGCGGTCCTTGACCTCGTCCCACAGGGCCGCGCCGCGCAGGGCGCGCTCCACCGCTTCGTCGAGCCGCTTCTTGTCCTTGATGCCCAGAATGCGCAGTCCGTAGGCGGCGTTTTCGTAGATGGTCTTGGGAAATGGATTGGGCTTCTGGAACACCATGCCAACGCGGCGCCGCAGCAGGGCGACGTTGACGTCGGGATCGAAGATGTTCTTCCCTTCGAGCAGGATCCGGCCGTCGCTGCGACAGATGTCGACCAGGTCGTTCATGCGGTTGAAGCAGCGCAGCAGGGTCGATTTGCCGCATCCGCTCGGGCCGATGAAGGCGGTCACCCGGCGCTTGGGGATGTCCATCGTGACGTCCCTGAGGGCCTGCGCCGCACCGTAATACAGATTCAGGTTGCGCACCTCCATGGCGATTTCGCCGGTCTGGTCCACGGGCGGTCGGTCCAGCCCGGCGATGTCGATTGAAAGAGACTTGTGGGTTTCGCTCATTTTGCTTGTCCGTTCTTGCGGCGTGCCGGTCACACGCCTTCGAGGCCGCGCTGTTTTTCGCGCAGGCGGTTGCGCAGCATGATGGCCAGCAGGTTCAGTCCGAGAATGATGATGACCAGGAGCAGGGCCGTGGCATAGACCAGCGGCCGCGACGCCTCGACATTGGGACTCTGGAAGCCGACATCGTAGATGTGGAAGCCGAGGTGCATGAATTGGCGTTCCAGGTGCAGGTAGGGGAAGTTGCCATCGACCGGCAGGCTGGGCGCCAGTTTCACCACGCCGACGAGCATGAGCGGCGCGACTTCGCCGGCTGCGCGCGACACGGCGAGGATCAGCCCCGTCATCATGGCCGGGCTGGCCATCGGCAGCACCGTGCGCCATAGCGTCTCGGCCTTGGACGCGCCCAGGGCGAGGCTGCCTTCGCGGATGCTGCGCGGCACGCGCGCCAGCCCCTCCTCGGTGGCGACGATCACGACCGGCAGGGTAAGTATCGCCAGCGTCAGGGACGCCCAGAGGATGCCGGGGCTGCCGTAGGTTGGCGCGGGCAGCGCTTCCGGAAACAGCAGCTGGTCGATCGAGCCGCCCAGCACGTAGACGAAGAAGCCCAGGCCGAACACGCCGTAGACGATCGACGGCACCCCGGCAAGATTGTTCACCGAGATGCGGATGGTGCGGATCAGCGGTCCTTGCCGGGCATACTCGTGCATGTAGATCGCCGCCATGATGCCCAGCGGGGTGACGACCACGGACATCAGCAGCACCATCATCACCGTGCCGAAAATCGAGGGGAATATGCCTCCCTCGGTATTGGCCTCGCGCGGATCGTCGCTGAGAAACTCCCATAACTTTTCTGCGTAAAACCCGATCTTCTGGCCCAAGCCCATGGCGTTGGGCTGATAGAGCCGGGCGATCTTCGCGAAGGGAATCTCCACCACCTGGCCGCCCATGGTCTCGACCGTGATGCTGTCGCGCTCGAGCGCCCGCCTGACCTCGTTCAGACGCTGCTGGTGTATCTGGTACTCGGCATCCAGGGCCTGGCGCTTGCGCGCAAACTCGTCCCGCCGGGCTTCGGTGAGCCGTTCCTCCAGCTGCAGCTCGCGTTCCTGCAGGCGCAGGCGCTCCAACCGGTGGTTGACTGCCCCGATCGGTTCTTTCTCTATCTCCAGGGCCTCGCGGAACAGCCGGATCGCGCGCTCCTGCCGTCGTAGCGCCTCGGGCAGCGCCGCCGCGTCGGTGGCGACCACCCGGCCCTGTTCGCGCACCGTCTTGAGATAGCCGTAGAAATTGCCCCACTGATGCCGTTCGATGGCGAGAATCTCCGGCGGGTGGCTGAATTCGCCCAGCTGGGGAGCGGGTATCCACCTGAAATCGGCGCCGGTGACATCCTTGTTGCCGGTCTTGATGAGATAGCGGTGGGTGTAGGTTTCCGTCGTGGCGATGTCATGGCCCATCGCGCGCAGGCGCGCCACGGCGACCTCCTCCCGATCGCGCAACTCGCCGATCAGCCGGCTGCGCGTGCCGTCGCGCTCCTGGTAGCTTGCCTCGATGATCGGCTTGGGCCAGAAATACACCATGCCGCGCACCGTGATCAGCGCGATCACGGCGTAGACCAACACCAAGGAGAGCGCAACCGCTCCGGCGGTCATCCAGATCCAGGGCTCTCCTGTCTTGAACCACTTGCGCATTTTCCCTGCCTCAGAGTGACTTGTAGCGTTCGCGCAGCCGGTGCCGCACCAGCTCGGCCACGGTATTCACCACGAAGGTGAAGGCGAACAGGACAAGTGCGGAAAGGAACAGCAGGCGATAGTGGGTGCCGCCGACCGCGGCTTCGCGCATCTCGACGCCGATGTTGGCGGAGAGTGTGCGAAAGCCGGTGAAGATGGACAGGTCGATGATCGCGGTGTTGCCGGTCGCCATCAGCACGATCATGGTTTCGCCGACGGCCCGGCCCATGCCGACCATGATGGCCGAGAAAATGCCCGGGCTGGCCATCAGCAGCACCACATAGAACAGCGTCTGCCACGGTGTCGCGCCCAGGGCCAGCGAGCCGGAAGTCAGGTGCTTGGGCACGCTGAACACCGCATCTTCGGAAATCGAGAAAACGTAGGGGATCACCGCGAAACCCATGGCGATGCCGACCACCAGCGAATTGCGCTGCTCGTAGCTCCAGCCCAGATCGTTCTCGATCCAGCGCGCCATGCTGCCGTCGAAAAAGGCGATATCGATCGGCTTGCCCAGCTGCAGGGCAACGTAGATGACGGCAATCACCACGGGGATCAGCAAGGCCGCCTGCCAGCCCGGGCGCACGCGCTCGACCAGCGCGCGCGGGAGGAGGTCCCACAGGAACGCGGTGATGACGAACGAGATCGGCAGCATGAGTATCGCGAGCAGCACGCCGGCCAGGTTGCGATCGATCACGGGCGCGAGCCACAGGCCGGCAAGAAAGCCGAGAATCACCGTCGGCAGGGCTTCCATGATTTCGATCGAGGGTTTGACCAGTCCGCGCATGCGCGGACTCATGAAATACGCGGTGAAGATCGCGCCCATCACGGCCAGGGGAACGGCCAGCAGCATGGCGTAGAAGGCGGCCTTCAGCGTGCCGAAGGTCAGGGGCGCCAGGCTGAGCTTGGGTTCGAAATCCGAAACGGCCGCGGACGACTGCCAGACGTGCTCCGGTTCCGGGTAGCCCTCATACCAGACCTTCTCCCACAGCGAATGGAACGAAACCTCCGGAAAGTCGTTGAGCACCGCGGCCGTCAGGAGGGGGCCCTGTTCCTGCTGCACCAGGAGGACGTCGGCCCGTGGCGCAAAGGCGGCCACATTCATCGCGCTGCTGCCCAGGGAACGGCTCAGCAGCTGGCGGTGGGCCGTGGCATGGTAGAGGTTGACGTCGCCGCGGGCGCTGGTGGCGAGAAAGACCTTGCGGTAATGTTCCGGCGCGATCGTGCGCACCGGGCCCGGCATCGGTTCAAAGCCGCGGATGGCGGTCAGGTGCTTTACGTTGTCCTCGTCGCGGACCAGAAACCATTGGCTCAGGTTGCCGCGATCCGTTCCCAGGATCAGGGAAATGCCGCCGCTCAGCAGCGCCGCGGCGGTCACCGTTTCCCCTTCCGGCGCAACGGCGACCGTCTGCGTCAGGCGCGGCGCCTGCTTGTCGGCGATGTCGTAGTGACTGACGAAGCGGCCGTCGTGCACCACATACAGGTCGTTCTGCCACACCGACAGCAGCAGCTGACCGACTTCGCCCGGCAGCGGCGGGAGCGGGCTGACGGTCGATTCCTGCCGGGATTCGCCGGTAATCGGGTTGGTCCGGACGGAATGATCGAGCAGCAGGATGCGCCCATCGGCCGTAAGCGCTGCGGCCGCCGAGCGCTCTCCATCGTGCTGGACGCTCAGCTGCCGCAGTGCCCTGCCTTGGACGTCCACCTGCACGGGGGCCTTGCCCATGGGATAAACCAGCGTCGGCGTGATGATGCGCTCGGGCTTGCCGAGCACGTCCGCCGTGTCGCGAAACTCCACCCCGTATTCGGCGCCGACCATCAGCATGCGGCCATCGTCCAGTCCGTAGGCAAAAACGCGCCGCGCCGGATCGCCGGCCGCGAACGCGCTGATCCCGCCCGCCTCGAGAGGGAGAGGTTCGCGCTTGAGTACCTGGCCGCTGTCCAGGGCGAAAAACGCCACCTCGCCCCGGTCGTCGGCGCGCAGGGCGATCCGGGCCTGTTCCTCGACGGCCAGATGCAGGGTCTGACCGCTTGCGCCGTGAATTTCGAGCGGCCGCACCCGCTCCAGCTGCGCCGGCATGAACAGGGGGACGACCACGCTGGCGAGGTAGAAAAAGATCAGGCTGATCGCGATCAGCACGCTCAAGCCGCCAAAGGTCATGACCGACCGGAACAGCCGGTCCTTGGTCATGCGCCAGCCGGTATAACCGCCAGCCTTGCTGATGTCATGGTCCATCGGCTACCCCGCGTGCGCCACGCCGCCGCCGGACACCCTCGCGTACGCGAAGGCGTCCAGCGGCCGGGCGTACGCCGTCCACGTACGCAAATTTGCCAATTCTACTATTCCGCTTACTTGCGCAGGGCGTTGAATGTCTCGATCATTCCGACCGGACGTCCTGCCTTGACCGACTCGCGGTCCAGGACATAGACCACCGTCTCGCCTTTCGGCCCGGCTCCGACTTCGGTGAAGCTGAAGGGGAGTTCCTTGGTGGCCAGAAACGCCCGGAACGCGCCCCAGTTGTTGAAGGCATAAAAACGCTCGTTCCTGAAGACCTCGCCGTAGAACGGGCCGGCCATGTCGCGCTTGTCATCGAAAAGCCGCTCCGACCGGGCCGGCGCATTGAGGTTGTTGGCTTCGTTCCTGTCGATGCCGAAAACGACGGTCTCGCCGGATGCGCCTGCCGCGATGCGGCTGCGCGAAAAGCTCAGTTCGTTGGTGGCGAGGAAGCTCAGGTAGTCCTTGGGGCTGGAAACTGCATACAAGCGGCCATTCTCGTGAAAAACGACAAACAGGTTCTCCGTCCTGACGGCCTGTCCGGCCGGTGCGGCCGGTGCGGGCGCGGCGGCCGCACCGGTCGGCGCAGGCTTCA
>JAGXSN010000008.1 GCA_018333815.1 Sulfuritalea sp.
TTCCTGCAGAACATCACCGGCTTCATGGTCGGCCGCAAGTACGAGAACGGCGGCATCGCCAAGGACGGCGCCAAGATGGTGACGGCCGTGTCGACGGCGCAGGTGCCGAAATTCACCGTGCTGATCGGCGGTTCGTTCGGCGCCGGCAACTACGGCATGTGCGGCCGCGCCTACTCGCCTCGGCTGCTGTGGAGTTGGCCGAACAGCCGCATTTCCGTCATGGGCGGCGAGCAGGCGGCCAGCGTACTCGCCACCGTGAAGCGCGACGGCATCGAGGCCAGGGGCGGGGCCTGGGGCAAGGAGGAGGAAGAGGCCTTCAAGGCGCCGATCCGCCAGCAGTACGAGACGCAGGGCCACCCCTACTACGCGACCGCAAGGCTGTGGGACGATGGCATCCTCGACCCGGCGCAGACGCGCCGCGCGCTGGGGCTGGGCATCTCCGCGGCGCTCAACGCACCGATCGAACCGACGCGCTTCGGCGTGTTCCGGATGTGACAGAAAGCCAGCCATGACCACCTACCAGAACATCCTTACCGAAATCGATGCCGGCGTCGGCATCGTCACGCTGAACCGGCCGGAGCGCCACAACGCCTTCGACGACGCGATGATCGCCGAGCTCGCCGAGGTCATGCTCTCGATGGCCAACGATCCCGCCGTGCGCGTCGTGGTGATTTCCAGCATCGGCAAGAGCTTCTGCGCCGGGGCCGACCTCGCCTGGATGCAGCGCGCCGCCGGCTACGACTTCGCGCAGAACCGGCGCGATGCAGGCATGCTGGCCGAGATGCTGCGGCGCATCGCCGCCTGCCCGAAGCCGGTGATCGCGCGCGTGCAGGGTCCGGCCTATGGCGGCGGCGTGGGCGTGATCGCCGCCTGCGACATCGCGGTGGCGACCTTCGAGTCGCGCTTCGCGCTGACCGAGGTCAAGCTGGGCCTGATTCCCGCGGTGATCGGCCCGCATGTGCTCGCCGCCATCGGCGAGCGCTACGCGCGCCGCTACATGCTGACTGCCGAAGTCTTTTCCGCCGCCGAGGCCTACCGCATCGGTCTGCTGCATGAGATGGTCGCCGACGAGGCGGCGCTCGACGCGGCGGTCGGCGAATGGGTCGAGGCGATCCTGAAGAACGGCCCGCGGGCGCTGGCCGAGTGCAAAGTGCTGGTGCGCGCGATTGCGGGGCGCCCCCTCGACGAGCAGATCATCGAAACCACGGTCGAGAGCATCGCCCGCGTGCGCGTTTCGCCTGAGGGCCAGGAAGGACTTGCCGCCTTCCTGCAGAAGCGCAAGCCGCACTGGGCGAACTAATGGCCCCCCACGCTCGCAAATTCATCTCGCTGCCCCCCACAGGGGGGCGCATGCCCTCTCGGGGGCGGCCCTTCGAGGTCATGTGAAATGTTTACCAAGATCCTGATCGCCAACCGCGGCGAAATCGCCTGCCGTGTCATCAGGACCGCGCGCCGCATGGGCATCCGCAGCGTGGCCGTGTATTCGGAAGCCGACGCCGGCGCGCGCCACGTGCGACTCGCCGACGAGGCCGTCTGCATCGGGCCGGCACCCGCGCGCGAGTCCTACCTCGCCGGCGAGAAAATCATCGCCGCCTGCCAGGCCACGGGCGCGCAGGCGGTGCATCCCGGCTATGGCTTCCTTTCGGAGAACGAGGAGTTTGCCGAGGCCTGTGCGGCCAACGGCATCGTCTTCATCGGCCCGCCCGTTTCGGCCATCCGCGCCATGGGCCTCAAGTCCGAGAGCAAGAAGCTCATGGAGCAGGCCGGCGTGCCGCTCACGCCCGGTTACCACGGCGACGAACAGGCGCCCGACTTCCTGCGCGAACAGGCTGACGAGATTGGCTATCCGGTGCTGATCAAGGCCTCGGCGGGCGGCGGCGGCAAGGGCATGCGCGCGGTCTGGCAGGGCGAGGAATTCGCCGCCGCGCTGGCGAGTTGTCGGCGCGAGGCGGCGTCCGCGTTCGGCGACGACCATGTCCTCATTGAAAAATATCTGCAGCGCCCGCGCCACATCGAGATCCAGGTGTTCGGCGACAGCCACGGCAACTGTCTCTATCTGTTCGAGCGGGATTGCTCAGTGCAGCGCCGTCACCAGAAAGTGCTGGAAGAGGCGCCCGCGCCCGGCATGACGCCGGAACGTCGTGCGGCGATGGGCAAGGCGGCCGTCGATGCTGCGAAAGCGGTTGGCTACGTGGGCGCCGGCACCGTCGAGTTCATCGTGAATCAAGATGGAACGTTCTACTTCATGGAGATGAACACGCGGTTGCAGGTCGAGCACCCGGTCACCGAAATGATCACCGGCCTCGACCTCGTCGAGTGGCAGTTCAAAGTGGCCGCCGGCGAACCGCTGCCGCTGGCGCAGGAACAGTTGTCGATTCGAGGCCATGCGCTGGAGGCGCGCATCTACGCCGAGGATGCCGCAAAGGGCTTCCTGCCCGCCACCGGCCGCCTGACCCACCTCGCGCCGCCGGCCGAGTCGCTCCATGTGCGCGTCGACACCGGCGTCGAGCAGGACGACGAGATCACGCCGCACTACGATCCGATGATCGCCAAGCTGATCGTCTGGGACGAGAACCGTGAACGCGCGCTGGCGCGCATGCTGCAGGCGCTCGCCGACTACCGCATCGTCGGCGTGACCAGCAACGTCGGTTTCCTCGCGCGCCTGGTGGCCTGTCCGGCCTTCGCCAATGCCGATCTCGACACCGGGCTGATCGAGCGCGAGCACGACTTCCTGTTCCCCGGCGCCGATGCCGCGCAACCCCCGCGCGATGCCTGGCTGATCGCGGCGCTGGCCGAGCTGCTGCGCGATCGCAACTACGGCCAGGCGCACGCCGCGGCGAGCGGCGATCCGCATTCGCCCTGGCATCTGCGCGATGGCTGGCGTGCCAACGGCGCGGCGCGGCGCGAGATCCTGCTGCGCGCGGACTGCTGCGAAAAACGCGTGGCGGCCTCCTACCAGGGTGACGGCTTCCGGCTCGAACTGGATGGACAGGCGGCAGTCGCTGCCGGCCGGCTGAATGAGGCCGGCGGCCTGCGTGCCGACCTGGATGGTCGCCGGCTGACCGTCACGGTGGTGGCGGCCGGCGAGAAGCGCCATGTCTTCTTCGACGGCATGAGCTTCATCTTCGCCGCAATCGATCCGCTGTTCCACGCGGGCGCGGGCGGCGGCGCCGAAGGCGGCCTGACCGCGCCGATGCCGGGCAAGGTGATCGCCCTGCTGGCCGAGGCCGGCACGCGGGTCGAGAAGGGCGCGCCGCTGATCGTGCTCGAGGCGATGAAGATGGAGCACACGCTGGCGGCGCCGGCCGCCGGCACGGTGAAGGCCTTCTGCTATGCCGTTGGCGAGCAGGTGGCGGATGGGGCGGAATTGCTCGAATTCCAGCCAGACAACTGAGCGCAAGCCGAACCCATGCCCCTGCCCAAGAAAGTCCGCATCGTCGAAGTCGGCCCGCGCGACGGCCTGCAGAACGAAAAACAGACGATCCCGACCGCCATCAAGGTCGAGCTGATCGACCGCCTGGCCGATTGCGGCCTGAGCGCGATCGAGGCGACCGCCTTCGTATCGCCGAAGTGGGTGCCGCAGATGGCGGACGCCGCAGCGGTGATGGCGGGCATCGCACGCCGGGAAGGCGTCGGCTACCCGGTGCTGGTGCCCAACGAGAAGGGGCTCGAAGCCGCGCTTGCCGCCGGCGCGACGGAGGTGGCGATTTTCGGCGCCGCCTCGGAAGCTTTCTCGCAGAAGAACATCAACTGCACGATCAAGGAATCGCTCGCGCGCTTCAAGCCGGTGCTGGCGCGCGCGAAGGGTGCGGGAATCGAGGTGCGCGGCTACGTCTCCTGCGTGCTCGGCTGCCCGTATCAGGGCGAGGTGGCGCCGGCCGCGGTCGCCGCGGTCGCCTGGGCGCTGTTCGAGATGGGCTGCCACGAGATATCGCTCGGCGACACCATCGGCGTCGGCACGCCGGAACAGGCCAAGGCGATGCTCGACGCGGTGGCGCGCCGCGTGCCGATCGGGAAGCTCGCCGGCCACTACCACGACACCAGGGGCATGGCCGCCGCCAACATCTACGCCTCGCTGCAGATGGGCGTGAACGTCTTCGATTCCGCCGTCGGCGGGCTGGGCGGCTGTCCGTATGCGCAGGGCGCGTCGGGCAACGTCGCCACCGAGGATGTCGTCTGGCTGCTGCAGGGCCTCGGCATCGACTGCGGCGTGGACCTCGACAGGCTGGTCGACACGGCGCAATGGATTTCCGCGCAACTGGGCCGCGAACCCGCCTCCAAGGTCGCGCGGGCGCTCATCGCCAAGCGTGGGGCGTGACTATTTGCTACTTAAAGTCTGTCGCCTCATGGTCATCATTTGCTGACAATCTCGGCCTAACCAGTTAGGGCTTGAGGCATGGTCAGAAAATCAAGTGACTTTCTCCGGGCGACGCTTGCCGAGAACATAAAAGCGTTTCGAAAGGGAAATGGACTCTCTCAAGAAGAGTTGGCCGAGCGATGCGATTTGCATCGCACATACATTGGGTCAGTTGAGCGGCACGAAAGAAACGTCACTCTCAGCACACTTGAGGCCTTATCAGAAACTCTAGGTGTGACTGTCCCTGAATTGCTCACCAAACGCGAAATCGGCGAGATTGTTGCGGCGCTGCGCCGTCTTACGCCGGCACAGCAGCAATGGGTCAAAGCAACAATTCTTGCGTTTGGAGCACTCCGACAATTCTGGCGCGCTCCCGATTCGGACATTGTCACGCAAACCGTATTAGATAATTTTGGCGACCGCCTCATGAGTCACCACGCCGGAAGTCGTCAAGCACTAAGCAAAGATCGCTTTGAGTTTGCCCTTGAAGCCGTCCTCAACGATTCAGGCACTCCTGTGCGTCTTGTAAAAAGCCGCACCAATCGCGGCCACGATATTACCATTGCCGGTACGCTGGTTAGCCTGAAAACCGAGGCAGGAGCGAACATCAGAGATGATTCGATCCATGTCAGCAAATGGATGGAACTGGGCAAAGGCGAATGGAAACTTCCTCTGTTACGGCAGATGTTTCTTGAACACATGCGAAGCTACGGGCGAATATTCACACTACGTTGCCTTGATGCAGACCCCAAGCACGTTAGTTACGAACTCGTGGAAATACCAAAGGCATTGATGCTAGAAGCATCCAACTGCCAGTTGGAAGTGCGGGAAAACAGCAGACAGAATCCTAAGCCCGGTTATGGCTACGTAAGGGATGCCGCCGGACAATTGAAATACGCCCTTTACTTTGACGGCGGAACTGAACGTAAGCTCCAGATCAAGAGCTTACGTAAAGACCTTTGCAAGGTACATGCGACTTGGATCTTTGGATCAACGACCCCTTAGTAGGCGTTCACGCGCGAATTCGGCGTACTCGGCATTTAGTTCAATCCCGACGCAATATCGGCCCAATTCACTGCAAACCACCCCCGTCGTCCCAGACCCAAAGAATGGATCGAGGACGCGGCCATTTTCACGGGAGCCCGCAGCGACACATAGGCGCACAAGAGCACGCGGATAGACCGCGAAATGACTGCCGGGATATGGCTCAGTCGCAATGTTCCAAACAGTGCGGCGATTCTTGGGTTTCTGTTTCGGATCAGACGCTGGCTCCATGATCGCCTGCCAGTCGTAGTGATATTTTTCCGATTTGGAAAAAAGAAACAAGTATTCGTGAGAGCGAGTCGGGCGATCTTTCACGCTCTCCGGCTGGCAGTTGGGCTTGTTCCATATAATGTCCGTTCGGAGGTACCAGCCATCGGCCTGAAGTGCGAAAGCCAGTTTCCATGGGACGCCAATCAGGTCTTTGGGTTTGAGACCTTCCGGAGTCGGAGCCCTATAGTCCATGGCACGACCTTTATTCTTTGCGTCAGCGTCTCGCCAAGTTCGACCGCCTGACGTGTAGCTATCCCCGACGTTTAGCCACAGAGTGCCATCATCGGAAAGAGTCCGACGAGCTTCACGGAATAGGCGTACAAGATCGGCAATGTATTCGTCGACGGTAGGTTCCGCACCAATCTGGCCTGCAACACCGTAGTCCCGCAGCCCCCAATATGGGGGAGAGGTTACGATGCAATCAAAATGTCCTTCAGGCATTTGTGACAACAGTTGCCGAGCGTCACCCACCTGTAGGTCACAGCGATTCTTCGGGCACTCAGTCAATCGAATGTCAAGCGACGTATCTATGGAGCCAAACAGATCAATTACTTGTGCTGTTCCATTCATACTCGATGCTCCATCAATCGGCGTCGGGTCTTGTTTGTTGCTTACTGCTACTCATAGTATTCAAATTGAAGGGCTGTGTCAATATTGTGGCGTTTGACCATCATGCGCGATAGATCATGCGAGCCTCCCGATGCCGGGCAGAAACATTTCGGTCACCAGCAGCGGTCGGTCGAGGCGGCAGAAGCGCGAGCGGCGCGCCCACAGGGTCGGCAGGGGTTCGCCCAGCGCGGCGCAGGCATGGCGATGCAGAGGGTGCTGCGGCGCGAGGCGGGCGGCAGCCAGCGGGCCGCGACAGATGCTTGGGTCGGCGAACAGCGCGGCGCCCAGGGGACGGGAACCGATGGCCTGCGCCATGTGCCAGGCGCCGTTGAGGTCGCGCGGCGCGAGTACGCTGTGGGCGAACACCACGGGCACGCCGTCGGCGAGCAGCAGCACCTCGCGCGTCCAGGCATGGCGTCCCGGCGGCAGTCCGATCAGCGCGCGCTCGTCGCGGAAGGGCAGGGCGCGCCGCTCGGCGAGCACGCGCACCTCGAAGCGCGCGCAGTGCGCGACGATGCGCGCGGTCAGCGAGCCGGGATCGGACAGCCAGGGGTGGAGATACGCGGGGGCGCCGGCCAGAGCGGGACGGAGTTTCCAGCGTGAATCCTGGCGTGACATCGGGCGCGGCGCATCTCTCAAGAAACACGAAGGGCCGCCCCGAGTGTTTCTTGCCCCTTGAGGGGAGATCGCCGCGCAGCGGCGATTTCGGGGTGGGCTTATTGGAAAGTGGCGCCGATGCTACCATGCGACACGCGCGGCCCTGCTCCAGCCTTCCTTTCGCCATCATGCAACTCGTGCTCATCAGCGGACTGTCGGGTTCCGGAAAATCCATTGCCTTGAACGTGCTGGAGGACGCCGGCTACTTCTGCGTCGACAACCTGCCGGCGGCCCTGTTGTCCGGGCTGGCCGGCCACCTGCTGCGCGAGGAGCAGGAACGCGTCGCGGTGGCGATCGACATGCGCGGCGGCAGCGGCATCGCTGCGCTGCCGCCGCAACTGAAGCAGATCGAGACGCACCGGATCGACGTGCGTTTCGTTTTTCTCGACGCGCGCGACGACGTGCTGATCCAGCGCTTCTCCGAGACGCGCCGTCGCCATCCGCTTGCCGCGGGAGAACGCACCCTGGCCGAGGCGATTGCCGCGGAGCGTGCCGCGCTCGAAAACATCAAGGCGCTCGGGCACCGGATCGACACCAGCCATCTGCGCCCGAATGCGCTGCGTGCCATGGTCGGGGATTTCATCGCGCTGCAGGGCGAAGCGCGCAGTCTCACGCTGCTGTTCCAGTCCTTCGGCTTCAAGCATGGCCTGCCCCTGGACGCCGATCTGGTGTTCGACGTGCGCTGCCTGCCGAACCCGCACTACGATCCCGCGCTGCGGCCGCTCAGCGGTCGCGATGCCGCGGTGATCGAATTCATCGAGGCCCAGCCGGATGCGCTGAAGATGCTGGCCGACATCCGCCGCTATATCGACGACTGGCTGCCCGCCTACATCCGCGACAATCGTTCCTACCTCACCGTGGCGCTCGGCTGCACCGGCGGGCAGCATCGCTCGGTCTGGTTCGCCGAGCGACTGGCGCAACATTTCAGGGACCGCGCGCGCGTGTTGGTGCGGCACCGCACGCTGGCCGAGTGAAGACCCGCTGGGCCGGCCTGCTGCGGCCGGGCGACTGGCTGGTGGTGGCGCTCGCGGCGCTGCTCGTCGGAATTTCCTTCCCCCTGCTGTGGGCCGGCGGGCCGCCCGAACGCGCCGTGGTGCGCGTCGCGGGCAAGGTGGTCGCCGAGTTTCCGCTCACCGCGCCGCGCCGCTTCGCCGTGAGCGGGCCGCTCGGCGAAACGCTGATCGAGGTCGCCCCCGGCCGCGCGCGCGTGCTTGCCGATCCCGGCCCGCGCCAGTATTGCGTGCAGCAGGGCTGGCTGACCTATCCCAACGCCATCGCCATCTGCGCGCCCAACCAGGTCAGCCTGAGCCTGACCGGACCGAATCCCGGCCATGACAGCCTCAACTACTGACCCCCCCCCCGAAGAGCCGGCTTCGCCG
>JAGXSN010000009.1 GCA_018333815.1 Sulfuritalea sp.
TCCGATCGGCTCGCTGCCCGCCGCGGACAAGGTGCGGCTGCTGGAGCGACTCGAAAGCCTCGCGCGCGCGCTCGACCCGCGCGTCACCCAGGTGATGGCCCACATCGCCGGCAGCTGGGAGACGATCCTCGTCGCCCGCTCGGATGGCCGCCTGGCGGCGGATGTCCGGCCGCTGGCGCGCGTCTCGATCACCGTCATCATGGAGGACGGGGTTGGCTCGGCGCGTCGGCGCGAGCAGGGCTCGGCGGGCGGCGGCGGGCGCTTCGACTATGGCTATTTCACCGACGCCGTGCTCAAGGACTACGCGGAAAAGGCCGTGCACCAGGCGCGCGTCAATCTCGACGCGACGCCCGCGCCGGCCGGCGCGCTGACCGTGGTGCTCGGGGCGGGCTGGCCGGGCATCCTCCTGCACGAGGCGATCGGCCACGGGCTCGAGGGCGACTTCAACCGCAAGGGCAGCTCGGCCTTCGCGGGACGCATCGGCCAGCGCGTCGCGGCCAAGGGCGTCACCGTCGTCGACGACGGCACGCTTCCCGACCGGCGCGGCTCGCTCTCCATCGACGACGAGGGCGAGCCGACGCGGCGCACCGTGCTGATCGAGGACGGCATCCTGGTCGGCTACCTGCAGGACAGCCTCAACGCGCGTCTCATGAAGGTTGCCCCCACCGGCAACGGCCGGCGCGAATCCTTCGCCCACCTGCCGCTGCCGCGCATGACCAACACCACCATGGCGGCGGGCGCCATGGATCCGGCCGCGATCATCGCCTCGGTGAAAAAGGGCCTGTATGCGGCCAACTTCGGCGGCGGGCAGGTCGATATCACCAGCGGCAAGTTCGTCTTCTCGGCCGCCGAGGCCTACCTGATCGAAAACGGCAGGATCACCCGCCCGGTCAAGGGCGCCACGCTGATCGGCAACGGCCCGGACGTGCTGACGCGCGTCGCGATGATCGGCAACGACCTCGCCCTCGACCCGGGCGTCGGCACCTGCGGCAAGGAAGGCCAGAGCGTGCCGGTCGGCGTCGGTCAGCCGACGCTGCGCATCGACGGCCTGACGGTGGGCGGCACAGGGTAGGGGCGACCCGTCGTCCCGCCGGCGCCGACTTTCCACGGCTGCACATACTCGTCGCGTTACATCATTGCAAAACATGGAATGAACTTCCATAATTGCAAACATGAAACGCATGCTTGCTCCCCAGTTGCTGGATGCGCTGGACCACTCGCCGGCCGTGGCCCTGCTCGGGCCGCGCCAGGCGGGCAAGACCACGCTGGCGCTGGAGATCGCCCGCGGGCGGCCGGCGATCTATCTCGATCTGGAATCGGAACAGGATCGCGCCAAGCTGGCGCAGCCCGAGCTGTATCTGGCCGATCACCTCGACAAGCTGGTTATCCTCGACGAGGTGCATCGCGCGCCGGGCCTGTTCCCGGTGCTGCGCGGACTGATCGACCGCGCCCGGCGAGAGGGGCGGCGCACCGGCCGGTATCTGCTGCTGGGCTCGGCCTCGCTTGACCTGCTGAAACAGTCCGGCGAGACGCTGGCGGGGCGCATCGCCTATCTGGAGCTGACGCCCTTCCATGTGCTGGAACTGGGCGAACGGCCGCCAGACGCGCTTTGGCTGCGCGGCGGCTTTCCCGAAAGCTTGCTGGCGCCCGACGACCCGCGCAGCCTGCGCTGGCGGCAGGATTTCATCCGCGCCTATCTGGAGCGGGACATTCCGCAGTTCGGCCCGCGCATCGCCGCCGAGACGCTGCGGCGTTTCTGGACCATGCTGGCCCATCATCAGGGCAGCTTGCTCAACACCGCCCAGTTCGCGCGCAATCTCGGCGTCGACGTGAAAACCGCCGGCGGCTACCTCGGCCTGCTGGTCGATCTGCTGCTGGTGCGCCGTCTGCCGCCCTGGCACGCCAACTTCGGCAAGCGGCTGGTCAAGTCGCCCAAGGTCTGCATCCGCGACAGCGGGCTCCTCCATGCGCTGCTCAACATTCCCGACAAGGAAACCCTGCTGGCCCACCCGGTGGTGGGCGCCAGTTGGGAGGGTTTCGTCGTCGAGAACCTGCTGGCCAATGCCGATGCGATGGCGCAACCCTACTTTTATCGCAGCGGCGGCGGGGCGGAGGTCGATCTGCTGCTGGCCTGGCCGGAGGGCCGCCTCTGGGCCATCGAGGTGAAGCGCAGCCTGACACCGAAGCTCGAACGCGGCTTCCATGCCGCCTGTGCCGACCTGCGGCCGGAACGCCGCTTTGTCGTTTACCCGGGAAGCGAGCGCTACCGCCTGGCGGAGGACATCGAGGCCATGCCCTTGCCGATGTTGGCGGAGATCCTGCGCGGCGGGTAACGAGACCGCCGTCCCGCCGACGCCGTCGGCCTGGGTAAGAAAGTGGGCGAAGCCCAGGCCATCGACAGCGGCTTGTTCCATGCGAGCTAATTCCTTACATTGGTTTATATGTTGTATTTACTTTTAGATTCTTACCTGAGACAATAATTACGAAATTCATGCTCAAAGGAGACTCTTATGCTCGCCACCGTTACCGACAAAGGACAAGTCACGGTACCCAAGGAAGTCCGCGACCGCACCGGCATCGCACCGGGCAGCCGGCTCGATTTCGAAGTCATGGACGATGGCAGCTTGCGCGTGCGGGTGCTGGCGCGCGGGGCCGACGCACTGTTCGGCTTGTTACGGCAACCTGACGGCAAGCCGCTCGACATCGAGGCCATGGACGCCGGCATTGCTGCTGCCACCGCCGCGCGTGACCAGCGAGCGCGCCAGTGATCGCCCTCGACACCAACGTGCTGGTCCGACTCCTCGTCCGCGATGACGAAGCGCAGGCACAGCGCGCCAGGGCGGCCTTCGATACCCACGCGGAAGACGGCGGCCTGTTCGTCGCCGATATGGTTCTGGTCGAACTGTGCTGGACTTTGGCACGCAGCTGCGGGCTGCCCCGTGCCGACATCGCGCGCGCCGTGCGCGCCCTGGCCGACAACGCCAGCATCGCGCTCGAATCTCCCGCCGCCGTAAAGCGCGCGCTGGTCGGCTTCGAAGCCGGCGGCGTCGACTTTCCCGACTGCCTGATCGTCGCCAAGGCCGATATCGCGGGCTGTGCCCGCATCCTGAGCTTCGACAAGCGCATGGCGGTACTGCCCGGCGTGGAACTCCTGTAACGCTATCACTGCAGCATGAATTTGATCGCGAAATCGATGGCTTGCGGATACTCCCTCCCGCCGCCGCATTGCTGGCGGTACTGTCCAAGGCGCCGACTTTCAGTTCGCCGGCTCGCTGACGAAGCCGATGCGGACGAGCCCGGTCCTGGCGGCGATGGCCATGACCTGCGCCACCTTCTCGTAATGCACGAGGCGGTCGGCGCGGATATGCAGCTCCGGCTGCGGCTGCTGCGCCGCTGCCGTGGCGAAGCGGGCCGGCAACTGTTCCAGCGTCACGGCCTCGCCATTCCAGAACAGCTCGCCGCTCGCGCGGATGCCGAACTCGATGTGCTCCGGCTTCGCGATGTTGGCGGCGGACGAGGCCTTCGGCAGGTCGATCTTCACCGCATGCGTCAGCAGCGGCGCCGTCACGATGAAGATCACCAGCAGCACCAGCATCACATCGACGAGCGGCACCACGTTCATGTCGGCCATCGGCGCACCGTGACGGCGCCGGGAGATGTCAGCGTTGGCCATTGTTCACCGTCAGCAGCACATAGAGATCGTGGGCGAAGGACTCCAGGCGCGACAGCCACATGCGGTTCCTGCGGTTGAAGGCGTTGTAGGCCAGCACCGCCGGAATCGCTACCGCCAAGCCGAGCGCCGTCATGATCAGCGCCTCGCCCACCGGCCCGGCCACCTTGTCGAGCGTGCCCTGACCGCTCATGCCGATCTGCACCAGCGCGTGATAGATGCCCCACACCGTGCCGAACAGGCCGATGTAGGGGGCGGCCGAGCCGGCCGACGCCAGCACCGTCAGGCCGTGTTCCGCCGCGGCCGCTTCGCGGTCTACCGCATTGTTCAGGGTGCGGGTCAGATACTCCCCCAGGCCGCCGGCCACGGCCAGGTTCTTTTCGCCGCCGTTGGCCTGCGCCTTCAACGCCTCATCGACCAGCACGGCGAAGGCGTTGTCGGCGTGGCCCTGCAGTGAACCTGCCACCTCGTCGAGCGAACCGGCCTGCCAGAACCGGTGCAGGAAGGTGTCGGCCCGCCGCGCGGCGAGCCAGTTCGCCAGCGCGCGCGTGAAGATCAGATACCAGCTCGCCACCGATAGCAACAACAGCGCGGCGAGCACCGCCTTGCCGACGCCGTCGGTCTGCGCGAGAAAGTGGGCGAAACCCAAGCCTTGTTCCAAGGGATCAGCCTCCTTGCAAAACGAATTTGAAGGGTTGCAACGCGACCGCGCGGACCGATTGACCGTCGCGCGTCGGTGGCGTGCAGCGCCAGGTTTTCACGGCGCCCAGCGCCGCTTCGTCGAGACGCTCGAAGCCGCTGCCGGTGGCGATGCCCGCGGCGCAGACCTTGCCCCGCTCGTCGAGTTCGACCCGCAGCACCACCGTGCCTTCCTCGCCCAGACGACGCGAGAGCGGGGGGTAGCGCGGCGGGTTGCGTTCCGGGCAGGCGACTGAAAGTTCCCCGCCGAGCGCGACCGGCCCGGCCGACCGGGTTGATGCCGATGCTGGCAGTGCGGCGGGTGCCTCGATGATTGGAGCTGGCTGAGGCGGGGGCGGCGGAGCGACGTAGTCGGTCGGGGCAACCACGGGGGCCGCGGCGACGATTACGCGGGGTTTTTCGACGATTTTCTGTTTGGGCGGCAGTGGGGTTTTCTCCGGCAGCGGCGGGGCGATGAAGTTGACGAAGAGCGTCATCGCTTCCTGCGGACTCGGAATCAGCCGGTGCTGCCAGAGACCCCACAGGGCGGCGGCGTGCAGGGCAATGACGACGACCAGGCCGCAGGCGCGCTCCATCGAGATCGCTTCATGCCTATGCCGGTGCGACGCTCAGTCGAGGGCCATGTTGAGTTTGATCCAGGCAAAGCGCCCGGGCTCATTGACTCGCGTCGTGGCCGGGTTGTAGCCGGCGATGGTCGCGCCGGCCTTGCTGATGTGCTCGGCGTATTTCCTGTCGAACAGATTGTCGATGCCCGCGGCCAGCAGGAGGCGCTTGTCGAAGCGGTAGCTGCCGTTGATGGCGAAGGTCGAAAATCCCGGAGTGCTGCCAATGTCCTGGCCGACGATGTTGCCGTATCTTGCATGAACGCGGCTCTGGCTGGCGACCAACCGCGTCTGTGCCGCGGCGTTCCACGGACCGTTGCGCCAGTCGAGGCCGAACTTGAGTTCGGGCGGCGGCGTTTGCGCCAGGGGAACGTCCATCGTGTCGTTGTCGGCGCGGACATGGGCATAGCTGCCGCGCAGTGTCCAGT
>JAGXSN010000010.1 GCA_018333815.1 Sulfuritalea sp.
GCGCAGGTCGAGCGGCGCGGGCCGGTTGAGCGCGCGCGCCAGCGCGCGCAACTCGTCCGGCGGAAAAAGTTCCGCCAGCCGCTGCGCCAGCCAGTCGGGCCAGTCGGACTCCTCGGCGAGGGTGAGCGCCGGCTCGGGCCGGCTCTTGAGCTCGCCGACCCAGCGGGCATCGCTCCGCCCCAGGGCCGGCTGAAGGATGCGCAGGCTGACGCCGCAGTGGCGCACCAGCGCGGCCAGCGTCAGTCGTTTCGCGTCGGCCCCCGCGCCGCCGATCCAGACGGCGAGCGAGCGCTTGCGCCGCAGCACGGCATAGGCGGCCTCGGCGATGAAGGCGCGTTCGCGCGCACCGCAGCGCCGCGCCCGGAAGAAGTCGGACAGCGCCGCGTCCGCCGGCTGGCGGAACTGCAGCAGCCGGCCGACGACCTCGATCGTCTGCCCGATCAGGCCGGGGGAGAGCGGATTCATGGACCGGCCCCGGTTTCGATGGAGAGGGCGACCTGTTCGAGAACCTCGCCCGCGCGGTCGCGGTGGCGGATTTTCAACGGCAGGCGCGTCGTCGTGTCGAGCCAGATTTCGGTGACGTCTTCGCCGGTTCTGCCGTGAATCTTGAAGTGGCGCACCGCGCGCGCGCCCAGCGGCGTTTCGAGGGCGAGCTCGGCGCTCGCGGCGACCTCATGCACGGCGACCCGGGTCACCGTGGCGACCGCCAGCGAAAATCGGGATGCGTCGGCAGGCAACACGGCGACATGGTGGAAGAGCGAGAGCGTATCCTGCGCGCCGGCGACGAAAGGAAGCGTGCTGCCGTCGGCCAGGACGATCTTCCCCTGCTGGGGATCGAAACGGATGCTCTGCGCGTTCTTTCCCGTGCGGCGGGTGACGAATTCGAGCGGGCGCAGGCCGGCCGCGTCGAGAATGCCGCTGCTCTCCTGCACCAGCCGCACCTGGCGCAACAGCGCGGCCAGCCCGGCGGTTTCGGTCGTCGCCTGCAGGCGGTAGCGCTTGCCGTCATGCTCCCAGCGCTGCTCGCTGCGGCCGACGACGAGGCCGTCGGCGCCGCGCATCACCCGGTAGACGATCCGACCGCTGCGCGGCCAGCGTTCGGCGAACCCCGGCGCGGGCCGGTGCGCAGGGGAGGTGAGCGCATGCGGAGCGTCGAGACGCGCCAGCCGCACGCCTGCGTCGTAGGATGGCGGCGACGCGCCACAGTGCAGGGCCGCGGAAAACGTGCAGGCCAGCCAGAACGACATCAGTGCGCCTGACCCGCCGGCACGCGCAGGGCGAGCGTGGCAGGCGTGGCTTCGTCGCACCAGACCGCGCGACCTTGCGCCAGGAGGCAGCGCCCTTCGAGCAGCGCGCACGCCGCCTGCGGATAGACGATGTGCTCCTGCGCCAGGACGCGCGCCGCCAGCGTCTCGACCGTGTCGCTGGGAAGCACGGGCACGGCGGCCTGGACGATGATCGGGCCGCTGTCGAGGGCCGGGGTGACGAAATGGACGGTGCAGCCATGCACGCGCACCCCGGCGGCGAGCGCGGCCGCGTGAGTATGCAGCCCGGGGAAAGCCGGCAGCAGCGAAGGATGGATATTCACCAAGCGGCCGGAGAAGCGCCGCACGAAGGATTCGGTCAGCACGCGCATGAATCCGGCCAGCAGGACGAACTCGCCGCCGCGCCGCTCGATTTCGTCGGCGAGCGCCGCATCGAAGGACGCGCGCGAGGGAAAGGCCCGGTGATCGACCACGGCAGTCGGCAAGCTGCGCGCGGCGGCCCAGGCCAGGCCGGCGGTGTCGGGCCGGTTGCTGATGACGCCGGCGCAGACGCCCGGCAGACGGGCTTCGATCAGCGCCTGCATGTTGCTGCCGCGGCCGGAAATGAGGATGACGTAGCGCTTCATGGGCGCAGTTTACCTCACCCCTATAATGCGCGAATGGCGCGTATCCGCCCCCTTCCCGATCTCCTGATCAGCCAGATCGCCGCCGGCGAGGTGGTCGAACGGCCGGCCTCGGTGCTCAAGGAACTGATCGAGAACAGTCTCGACGCCGGCGCGACCAGGATCGACGTGCAGCTCGAGGAAGGCGGCGTCAAGCTGATCCGCGTCGCCGACGACGGCGGCGGCATCGACAGGGACGACCTGCCGCTCGCCTGCGCGCGCCACGCCACCAGCAAGATCGCCAGCCTGGCCGATCTCGAACGCGTCGCCAGCTACGGCTTCCGCGGCGAGGCGCTCGCCTCGATCGCCTCCGTTGCGAAGGTCGGCATCACCAGCCGCAGCGCCGCTGCCGCACACGCCTGGAAACTGGAAGCCGATGGCCGCGAAGCGAAACCGGCGGCCTTGTCCGCCGGCACGGTAGTCATGGTCGCCGACCTCTACTTCAGCACCCCGGCGCGGCGCAAGTTCCTCAAGTCGGTGGCCACCGAGTTCGCGCACTGCGACGACGTGCTGACGCGCATGGCGCAGGCACGGCCCGACGTCGCCTTCACCCTCGCCCACAACGACCGGGTCAGGCGCCGTCTCGCCGGCACCGACTTCGCGCGCCGCACGCGCGAACTGATGGGTGACGCCTTCATCGCCCATGCCCGCCCGGTCGAGGCGGTCGCCGGGCCGATCAAACTGACCGGCTTCGCCGCCCTGCCCGCCTACGCCAAGAGCACGCGCGCCGAGCAGGTTTTCTTCGTCAATGGCCGTTTCGTCAGGGACAAGCTGCTCGCCCATGCGGCGCGCGCCGCCTACGCCGACGTGCTGCACGGCGCGCATCACCCGGCCTGGGTGCTGTTCCTCGAACTCGATCCGGCGACGGTCGACGTCAACGTCCATCCGGCCAAGACCGAGGTGCGCTTCCGCGACGGCCAGGGCGTGCACCAGTTCGTCTTCCACGCCCTGCAGCGCGTGCTGGCGGAACCGCTGGCGGCCGCGAAAACCGAGCCGCGTGCCGTCCAGCCAGCGCCGACCAGCCCGAAGGGCGCAGGACGCCACGAAGTGGCGGTCCCGAGCAAAGCGAGGGATTGGGCGGAGCCCAACACTTTCAGCCCGCAGCAAGCCACGCTGTCGATCCGTGAACCCGAGGCCGCGGCCTATCTCGATTTTGCGCAACAAGCCTTCACCGCTGCCGTCCAGCCAGCGCCGACCAGCCCGCAGGGCGCAGGACGCCGCGAAGCGGCGGTCCCGAGCAACGCGAGGGATGGGGCAACGCCCCACACTTTCGACGCCGCCGAACACCCGCTCGGCTACGCGCTCGCGCAACTGCACGGCATCTACATCCTCGCGCAGAACGCCAGGGGACTCGTGCTCGTCGACATGCATGCCGCCCACGAGCGCATCCTTTACGAAAAGCTCAAGACCAGCACCGACGCCCGCCCCGCGACGCAGACCCTGCTCGTTCCTGTCCTGATGACGGCCAGCGCGGGCGAACGCGCCTGCGCGGAAGACCATGCCGCCACGCTGGCGCAACTGGGCTTCACGATCGCGCTGGTCGGGCCGGAACAGCTCGCGGTACGCTCAGTGCCTGCCCTGCTGGCGGGAGGCGACATCCCGGCGCTGGTGCGCGCCCTGCTCGACGAACTCGCCGAACAACCGGCCAGCCGCGTGCTCGAACAGCGTCGCAACGAAATCCTCGCGACCATGGCCTGCCACGGCGCGGTGCGCGCGAACCGGCAACTCACCCTGCCGGAAATGAACGCGCTGCTGCGCGAGATGGAAGCCACCGAACGGGCCGACCAGTGCAATCACGGCCGGCCGACCTGGGTGCAGTTCTGGCTCGCCGACCTCGACCGCCTGTTCATGCGCGGGAAGTAACGACGGCAGTCGGCCAGAAGTGGACCCTCAAGGCAACGCCGTATAGCGGACATTCGCTCTGTCCGTATGATTGATAAGAAGACCTGGATCGGATAATCTCCATGTCATTCTGGAGCTTCGGAGCGATTCGCCCGTGTCCGCATTATTGCTAATTTTCACACCCATGGTGTTACCCTGGTAACACTCATGCAAGGAGATGCTGATGACTACAACTTCTTTGAAGCTTCCCGATGACCTAAAAAAGCGTGCCACCAACGCAGCCCATGAGTTGGGTGTATCGCCCCACGCCTTTATGGTATCCGCCATTGAACAGGCCGCGCATGCAACGGAACAGCGACTTCGCTTTATTGCCGAGGCCAAATCGGCCAGGGATGAAATGATTAACACAGGCCGAGGCCTGGATGCCGATGAGGTTCATGCCTTTCTGAAAGCCAAGCTTGCGGGGAAAAAAGCTTCGAAGCCCAAGACACGCTCATGGCGCGCCTGATCTATTCATCCCGCGCATTCAGCGATCTCGATCGACTCACGGACTTTCTGATTGACACCGATCCGGTAGCCGCCAGCGAGACCGTGGATTTGATCGCGGAGGCAGTGACCATCCTGAAGCGTCACCCTCAGATCGGTCGTCCTGTGGAAGACAATCTTCGTGAGCTGGTCATATCCCGCGGAAGGACAGGCTATGTGGCTCTCTACAGCTACGAAGCGGAGCACAACACTGTCTTAATATTGGCGATCCGCCATCAACGCGAGTCCGGGTTCGCCCATTAGCGGCGGCACATGACGGCAACGGGTCGTGCGCCGATTCCACCTCGCCGACTCCGCGACCCGGTAACGTCCTTGGTGACAAAAGGCACACAGCGGCGTAAGCTGCCCTCATGAAACCATTGCGCTGGAGTCCGGAGAAGAACAAGACCGTCAAGGCCGAGCGTGGTGTTTCATTTGAGAACATCGTTGTCGCCATCGAGGCAGGTGGGTTGCTGGACATCCTGGCTCACCCGAACCAGGCGAAATATCCCAGGCAGCGCGTTCTTGTTGTCGCGTGCGATAGCTACGTCTATTTTGTGCCGTTTGTCGAAGAGGAGGACTATTACTTCCTCAAGACCATCATCCCGAGCCGCAAGGCAACGCGGGACTATCTGAATCAAGGTGAAACAGATGCCGAAAATTGACGCCTACGAACTTGAAATCCTCACCGCCTTCGAGAAAGGCCAATTGAAGTCCGTTGCCACGAAAGGCGAGCTTGCGAAGTTCAAGGCGGCGGCGCGCGCCACGGCCATCAAGGATCGCCGGGTCAACATCCGCCTGTCTTCTGGCGATCTGAGCGATATTCAAGTGAAAGCACTTGAAGAGGGTGTGCCGTACCAAACGCTGATCGCCAGCGTTCTCCACAAGTACGTTACGGGCCGGCTGGCCGAACCGCAGGCTGCCAAACAACCGCGTCGCCCCGCAACGAAGCGCCGCGCCACGTCAGGCAGTTGACGGTTTGCTTTGACGCCTTGTTGCCGCTATCCGGCTAGTGCAGCGATACCGGATGTTCGAGGATGGCGTCGTGGGAGTCGAGGAAGTCGGCGTATTCCTCGTCATCGTGCTTCTGCGTCAGGAATTCCCTGAATTCTTCGCGCAGTCGGTCCGCCGTCGCACCGCGCAGCAGTCCGACCCGGCCATTGCGCTTGTCGAGGATTTCCAGCGCGTCATGGCCCGGGTAATCGATCACGTAGAGCTGCGGGTTGTTGAACAGGACATTCATGGCGTTTCTCCTTCGGCGGCCTGATTCGTAGATGCGACCGGCTGAGCGGATATCAACCATCGGAATCGCCTCTCCTGCCGTCTCGCCAGCGCCGACTTCCAGTGCTACACTGATTTCGTGTTCCACGAAATCACGGGGTTTGCGCCATGGCCAATGTCACCATCACCGCCGAAGAAGAAATCCTGCAGCGGGCGCGCGTCGAGGCGGCACGACGCAACCAGAGTCTTTCGCGTTTTCTGGGCGAGTTGCTGAAGGAGAAATTCGCGCAGGAGGACGAGTACGAGCGCGCGATGAAGGACTTTTTTGCGCGCGGACCCTATCTCGATCCACCTGTCCGCGAAGATGGCCGACGCTGGCCACGCCGGGAAGAACTGTATGACCGAAAGTGCCTGAAGTGAGCCGGGTATTTGTCGATACCAACATTCTTGCCTATGCACGCGACCGGCACGCGCCGATAAAACAGCCGGCCGCGGTAGCGTGGCTCGCCAGCCTTGCCCGCCGGCGGGCAGGCCGGATATCCACTCAGGTGCTGATCGAGTATT
>JAGXSN010000011.1 GCA_018333815.1 Sulfuritalea sp.
CCGACCAAAGGGCGCTTCGCCTGCCTTTCCTTGCGCAGAATCTCGATTTCCATGACGAGTTCGCCGATCCGCCGGTTGGCGTCGTCCAGTTGTGCCGAAACCGGATCGTTCTCGCGTTCTTTGAGGCCCGCATCAATCGCCGCCAGGGATCGGTCACGCCACTGTTCGAGCTTGTCTATCGGCACCGATACCTCGCGGGATAGATCATCCACGGGCTCGTTGCGCAGCAGCCGCAACACGACTTCTTTCTTCCGGCCCGCTGACCACCGCGCAACGACGGCGGCCGCGCCGGGCTCGCCTCCAGTCGCCCTACGGGCTCCCTCCGGCGAACCCGGCGCAACCCCTTCCACTTTCGATTCCTTCAGCATTCCCCAACTCCTTTTTCAGACACGATTTAACCCCAAATTCGTGTCCAGAAAAATCGGGGGCGGCTCAGAGAGGCGTCGCTTGATTGATTCATGAGATTGCTACAGAACACCATCGCACTCATTCTCCACCCAGCTAGAAAGCTTGATCCCATCGGATTGACAAGCGGATAGCGGCGTTAATCAGTCCCACCATGCTGTAGGTCTGCACGAAATTTCCCCATTGCTCTCCGCTATCCGGATTAATGTGTTCGGCCAACAGCCCATGGCGATTTCTGCAAGCCAGTAGCTTTGCGAACAGTTCGCGCGCTTCGGCACGGCGATCCAGCGCGGCCAGTGCATTGACATACCAGAACGTGCAGACAAGAAACGCGTTTTCCGGTTCGCCGAAATCGTCTTTCTCGACGTAGCGAAAGATGAAGTCGCCACGACGAAGATCCTTTTCAGCCTCGCGAACTGTTGCCGCAAAGCGTGGGTTGGCGGCATCGATGAAGCCCACCTCGGCCAACAGCAGGAGACTCGCGTCCATCGCCTCACCGTCGAAGGTTGAAGCGAATGCGCCACGATGCTCGTTCCAGGCACGCCGGCAAATGGCGTCATGCATCTGGCGAGCATAGTCCAGCCAATGGGCGGATCGTTCTTCCAGTCCGATCTGGCGTGCAATCCGAGCCAGCCGGTCACAAGCGGCCCAGCACATGACAGCCGAAAATGTATGGACGCGGGCGCTGCCACGCAACTCCCAGAGCCCAGCATCAGGCTGATCGTAGCAACGCCAGGCCTGTTCCCCCAGCAGTTCAAGACGACGGAACAGCGCCTCATCGCCACGGCGTGTCAAGCGCTGATCGAAGAAGACATGGGACGCGGCGAGGATAGCCGAGCCGTAGACATCATGCTGGATCTGGCGATAAGCCTGGTTACCAACGCGCACGGGTCCCATGCCGCGATAGCCACCGAGTGAAGGTATTTCGTACTCGGCTAGCTCGGCCCGGCCGTCGATGCCGTACACCGGTTGCAGGGCATCGCCACCGGAGTCGGCGGCAACGTTGATGATGTAGCCCAGATAGCGTTCCATGGTTCGGGTCGCACCCAGCCGATTCAGTGCGTTTACCACGAAATAACCATCGCGCAGCCAGCAGTAGCGGTAATCCCAGTTCCGACCGCTGCCGTCAGCTTCGGGAATCGATGTGGTCATGGCCGCTACGATGGCTCCAGTGTCATCGTAGGCGTTCAGCTTTAGCGTGATTGCCGCACGGATCACCGCAGCCTGCCACTCGAAAGGTATGCCGAGGAAGCGCACCCATTCACGCCAGTATTGCGAGGTCTCATCGAGAAAGCGCCGCCCCACCTCTCCGGCAGCCTCATGTACCGTTTCATCGGAACCCAGTAGCAAGGTGACCGTATCTTCGAGAAAGAATGCTGTCTCCTGAATGATCGCCGTGAGAGAGGCATCCGTCGTCAGGCGCAATGTTAGCCCTGGTGCGACATAGCGTATGTGGTTGCTGCCCCAGGTCACCTCTGGCCGGGATGCCCCGTTATTGCTGGCGGGACGCAAACGCAGCGTCAGCCTTGGACTACCCGAAAGTCGCCGGATCCGCCGTATAAGCATCATCGGACGAAACATCCGCCCATACTGGCCGAAACGGGGGGCGAAGTCGGTGACCTCCACAATGCCGCCATGACGGTCGTAAATGCGGGTGATGAGGATTGCCGTGTTTTCTAGATAGTGCTGTTCTGTCCTCTCGGAATCGGCAATATCGACGGCCGAAAAACCGAAGTCATCCGCTTCCCTGAGAAGCGAGCAAAACACAGGATCACCGTCGAAGCGTGGGAAACAACCCCAGACTATGCTGGCCCGGGCATCAATCAGGGCACCTACCGTACAGTTTCCGATGAGGGCCAAGTCTAGGCTCTGCATTCCCATCCTTTCAGGGCGGTCGTCAACCAGCGTCTTGCGGCGTCCACATCGGGCAAGCGATAGTTGGCGCAACTGCTTGCCTTGCCAACATTGATTGAAACGCCATCGATCCGATTGATCTCGGCAAAGCCATGCTCGTCGTTGAGGTCGTCACCGATGAATACCGGAACACGCCCGCGAAACGGCGATTCCAGCATGTATTCGGCGATGGCGGAGCCCTTGTCGATACCGGCCGGCTTCACCTCAACCACGCATTTCCCTCGTTGCAGTTCCAGTCCGCTGTCGGCTGCGACCAGTCGGGCCAACAAACGATGCACGTAACCTGCCAAATGTGGCGCCTGTCGATAATGCAGGGCGAGCGTCAATCCCTTGTCCTCCAGCAACAAACCTGCATGGCGTGCAAGTATCGGTGCCAAGGCTTCCTTGATGAGGTACTTGGCATTGGGAGTTGCCGCATGTATCCACAATCGACCCGAAGCATCACGTCGCTCCAACCCATGTTGTCCAGCCATGGGTAGACGTACCAAGCCCAGCAGTTCATCGAGGTCGCTCAACGAGCGCCCGCTTACGAGCGCTACCGCGCCACCACTTCTCCGATGCAATTGAGTAATAAGATCGAGCAGGCAAGCGTCGACATGTACCGCCGCTGGCGTATCGGCAATTTCAAGTAGCGTGCCATCGACATCCAAAAAATATGCCCAGTCCGGCATGGGGGTTGGAGGCATTTTTGCGCGATTCATGGCGCTACCGACTCTCCGCCACTTGAACCTGCGAGGCGGTTGCGACGGCGGATGGCAGCGGCATCAAGCAGCATGCGGCCGGCCCAGCGGAAGACGTTAAATTCGGCCACAAGTCCACGCATCAAGCGCATGCGATCCCGCTGTTCCGAGTCAGGCATGGTTAGCGCCATGTGCAGTGCTGCTGCGCATTGGTCTGCGTCGTAAGGGTTGACGATCAGCGCTTCCGGCAATTCGCGCGCGGCGCCGGTGAACTGGGAGAGAACGAGTACGCCGCGCTCATCGTCGCGCGCCGCGATGAATTCCTTCGCCACCAGATTCATGCCATCGTGCAGACTGCTGACGAAACAAAAATCGGCGGCACGAAAATACTCATAAACCTCGCGTGGCTCGTGGTGTTCAACCTTTAGAACGATGGGCGGCGGTCCCTGCCGTTCGAAACGGGCATTGATGCGTGTCGCCATCGCTCGTACTTGTGCTTCGTGATGCTGGTACTCGTCGATTCCAGAACGTGTCGGGGCGGCGATCTGGATGAACGTGAAATGCCCGATCCACTTCGGGTTCAGCTCCAGAAGCCTTTCGATAGCGTGGAAACGTTCCACAATACCCTTGGTGTAATCGAGCCGATCAACGCCTACGCCAACCTTGTGTTCGGCTGGCAAGCCGGCAAGACTCCGTATGGTGGCCCGACACTCAGGAATCTCTTTCTGTACCACTTCCAGTTCCGGCGGCCACGCGATGGAAATCGGATAGCGGCGAACCGCCGTCAGTTTGCCACCGTAAGAAACGTTGAAGGACTCGCGGTCAACGCGTGCTTCTAGCAAACGATCAACGGTGTCGACAAAATTGTTGCAATGAAACTGCGTATGGAAACCAAGGATGCTGCTACCCAGCATCCCCGCGATTACCTCTTCGCGCCATGGGCAGATGGCGAAAGACTCCGGATTGGGCCAAGGGATATGCCAGAACGTGATGATCGTCGCTTCAGGCAGTTCCTCGCGGATCATCTTTGGCAGTAGCGCAAAGTGATAGTCCTGCACAAGGATAATGGGGTCCTTGGTTTTGGATTCGCTCACTACCGCCTTGGCAAACTTGCGATTGACGGCAACGTATTGGGTCCAGTCTCCGGAACGGAATATCGGACGGACGTGGGCGATGTGGCAGAGCGGCCAGAGCCCTTCGTTGGAAAATCCATAGTAGTAACCGGCCTCTTCTTCGGGAGTCAGCCAGACGCAGCGAATCTGATATGTTGGTTTCTCCGGAGGAACGGCAACGCGATCATATTTGTCGACCACGTCGCGGTCGGCGGAGCCGCTGCCGTGCGCAATCCATGTACCGGAACAAGCGCGCATGATCGGCTCAAGTGCGGTCACCAAACCGCTGGCTGGACGTTGTACATCGATGTGATCGCCACGCTGCTGATGGATGTAGGGTTCGCGGTTGGAGACAACAATAACATCCTCGCCGCGCAACTCGCCGTGCAGAATGGCGCGCAGTGCATCTGGCGTCCAGGTTATCTGGCTCTCGTCGCGGGCACGAGTTTCAGCTTCCAACTCGCGGATCAATAATTGCAAGTCACGGGCAATGGGGTTGAACTCTGGACGACCCCGTTGCACACCGACGGCAGGTTGCCGCAATAAGCCCTCGCCACGAAGAAGAGAACGCATTCCAGCCATCCATCCCCGCCATGACAGCTGGGCGATGATGACCGTGATTAACGATACGACGGCTGCCAGCCCCATGAAAAGATAAAAGACGTAGCGCTTGGTCTCTTCACTCCGCCGCACAACAAAACTCATGTCATGGACCAACACGAGTTTGCCTGCCGGTGCCGCATCACTGGTCATGCCCTTGACCGCCACATGCAAGGGGCCTTGTGCGCTGGAGAGGAGATGATCGCCGGGAACTTCCCATCGCGCCAGATCGGCGCAGGTAATTTCCTGCGGAAGTGAGCGGCTGGCTAACGCCCTGGCCTGCTCCGACGCGCAATAGCCAATCGCATACAAGCGCTCGTCTTGGGTGATGCGGCCAAAAAATTCTCCGATCTTGGCCTTCTTACCTGCCGCCAGTTGCTCCGACAAGGGCTCTCGGATGGTATTTGCAATCAGGGACGACCGTATGTCGAGATCGCGGATAAACCAGCGTAGCGTCAGTTGATCGACCAAGGGGGCAACTGCATAGGCAATACCCGCCAGAACCAGCATCAGGGGAAGAACAAAGCGCAGAGAAAGTCGCATGAAATTTGTATCCGTCAACTCGCAAACCATCTGCAGGTTACGTGTCGCAGGCCAGTCACTGTGTACCGCCTCCGATTGTCTGGACACGCTTTTGCAACTCAGGCCGCCTTTCGCATGGCATAAGCCTGACGGACTTCAAGGGGTGACATGAAGCCCATTTTTTCGAGACGCCAATGGCGATTGTAGCGGTCCATGAACTCGGATACGGCGATGCGGACCTCTTCGAGATTCATGAAGACGTGGCCATGGAATACCTGTTCCTTGAGCGTCCTGTTGAACCGTTCGGCAACGCCATTGG
>JAGXSN010000012.1 GCA_018333815.1 Sulfuritalea sp.
GGCAGGGAGTCGATGGGGAGCGATGGAGCCGCCGTGCCGTCATGCCATGTCGGGGCGTCCACGGCAGCCGGTCGGGGGGTGGCGCAGGCGACGACCAGGGGCAGCGCCGCAAGCAGGCGAAGGACGCGCAGTGCGCGAAAACAGGCGGGGAAGATCATGGGCAGAGGAGGGCGACGGCCGAACCGACCCGCGCAGTCTACGGCAGAGCGCCGCTCACCGGGGCCGCTTGCCGTCCCGATCAGACCGGCAATCGTCGTCCTGATCGGGGGGCATGGCGAGATGTCAGTCGGCCAGCCCGCGTACGATGAGCACCGACACGCCGACCTTGCGCACCAGATTTTCGGCCACGCTGCCGATCAGCAGCCTGCGCACGCCGCGCCGACCGTGCGAGCCCACTACCAGCAGGTCGGCCCGCGAGTCTTCGACGGCTGCGGCGATCAGGTCGTCGGCGTGCTGGCCATGGCCGCGCAGCAGGCGCGTCGTCGCGCCGACCCCGGCCGTCTCGGCCTGCGCGACGGCACGCACGAGCACCTCCTCGCCGCCCGAGACCAGCACGTGCTTCAGTTCGTGCGTGCCGGCACTGTCGCCGGCAGTGAAAACATGCACGAGATGTTCGTCGATGGCATGAGCGATGTCGAGGCTGGCGCCGTGCACCTTGGCGAGCGTGATGGCTTCCTGCAGAGCCTTGTGCGAGGTTTCGCTGTCGTCGATGGCGACGAGGATGTGTCGGTACATGAAGTGCTCTCCGTTCCGGTCAATCCATTCCGCGCGCCGCACTTTGCGGGGTCACGAACTTCTTTTGAATCACGAATACGACGATCACCGTGGCCAGTCCGATCAGGTCGGAGGTCAGGCCGCCGCTGATCATGGCGAGTGACGCGACCAGCAGAATCCCGCGCAACACCCAGCCGACATTGCCGAAGAACCACCCCTGGATCGACGAAGCCAGCAGGAAGACGCCGAAGCCGGCCGTTGCGAAGCCGTGCAGGTTTTCGTACCAGGCGCCCTGCATCAGCATCGGCGGCGAATAGAAAAACATGAAGGGCACGACGAAGGCGGCCAGGCCGAACTTGAAGCTCTCGACGCTCGTCTTCATCGGGTCCGACTGCGCGATGGCGGCGCCCGCATAGGCGGCCAGCGCCACCGGGGGCGTGATGGCCGAAATCACCGCGTAGTAGAAGATGAAGAAGTGCGCCGTGAGCGGTTCGACGCCGAGCTGGATCAGGCCGGGCGCGATCACGCTCGCCGCCACGGCATAGGCGGCCGTGGTAGGCATGCCCATGCCGAGGATGATTGCGACGCACATGGCGAAGAACAGCGCGATAAGCTGGCTTTGCCCGGCGATGTCGAGCAGCATGGAAGAGAAACGCGTGCCGATGCCGGTCAGCGCGATCACGCCGACGATGACGCCCGCCGCCGCGCAGACGGCGACCAGCTGCAGGGACATGCGTGCGGCGATCTCGAAGGCGTAGAGAATTTCCTTGATTCCCATGCGGAACGGCGTAAACCAGCTCACGACGGCAGCGGCGACCATCGCCAGCGTACCGGCGCGAATCACCGAGTAGTTCATGAACAGGGCGCCGATCAGGATCACGATCGGGATGAACAGGAAAGCCTGGCGGACCAGCCGGCCAAACTTCGGCAGTTCCTCGCGCGGCAGGCCGCGCATGCCTTGCTTGAGAGCTTCCTTGTCCACCATGAAGTAGACGGAAAGAAAATACAGAAGGGCGGGGATGATCGCGGCGATGACGATTTCGGAGTAGGGAATGCCGGTGATCTCGGCCATGATGAAGGCGCCGGCCCCCATGACCGGCGGCAGGATCTGGCCGCCCGTCGAGGCGGCGGCCTCGACCGAGGCGGCTGTCTGCGGCTTGTAGCCCACCTTCTTCATCAGCGGGATCGTCAGCGAGCCGGTGGAGACGACGTTGCCGGCCGAGGTGCCGTTGATGGTACCCATCAGCGCCGACGAGAACACGGCCACCTTGGCCGGGCCGCCGCGCGCGCCGCCGGCGGCGGCGAAGGCAAAGTTCACGAAATACTCGCCGACACGGCTGGCCTGCAAAAAGGCCGCGAAGGTGATGAAGAGGATGATGTAGGTCGAGGAGATCGCCGTGGTCGCACCGAGCACGCCGTTGTCGGTGTACAGGAAGGCGAAGAAGCGCGCCGGCGCGTAGCCGCGGTGCTCGAGCACGCCGGGCAGCCAGGGGCCGACGAAGCCGTAGGCGATGAAGATGGCGACGATGACGACCAGCGCGAGACCGGCGAGGCGACGCGTCAGCTCGAGGATGAGCAGGATGCCGGCGATCGAGGCGTACATGTCGTTCGGATGCGGGAACACCTGGGCGCGCATGCGCAGGAATTCGGCGTGGGAAATGATGTAGAGGCCGACGGTGACGGCGGCGACGGCGAGGAGGGTGTCTGCCGCGCCCAGCTTGCCGCGGTCGTGCGCGGGCGCCAGCCAGGAGGCGACGATCGCCAGCACGGTGCCGGCGATGAGCGGGTAGCCAAAGGTATAGAGCATCTTGTCCGGCGGCGAGCCGGTGGGCACGCGGTCGTCGGTGACGATGGCGTAGAGGATCTGCAGCAGCGCGGTGAAGATGGCTGCGGCGGCGGGCAGCAGGCAGGCCCATTCCAGTGGCGAGAAGGAGCGTCGACCGATCGGTTGTGCCGTGAAGGCGCGCGCCGAGAAGTACAGGAAACCCAGCGCGAGACCGCCCGCGACGTGGCTGAGGCGATATACCCAGGTCTCCAGCGGGTAGAAATTCATCACGAAGACATGGAAGGCCGTGTAAAGCACGCAGGCTGCGGCGAAAGCCAGGCCCAGGCCACCGGTGAATACGCGCTGGTTGGCGACGACGACTTCGGCGTCGACACCGGCGGCAAGATTGTCCTTGTCGAGCGCTGGCGACGCGGCGGCCGCCGCGGGTGTTTCGCTGCTCATTGGGTGTTCTCCTCAATATCCCTTGGATGATTGTTGTTGACGGCAAAACCCGGCCGGAGGGGCGCCCCCTCCGGCTGGCTTGCGACGACGGACAGCAGGACGGCCGATCAGTCCTTCAATTTGGCGGGAATCGTGATGCCCTTTTCCTGGTAGTAGCGTACGGCGCCCTTATGGTAGGGCAGGAAGCTGTTGTTGCTCCAGTTCTGCAGCACCGTGCCCTTGGCGGCAGAGTGGATCTGCACCATGCGCGGATTGTTTTCCAGCACCAGCTTGGTGATCTCGTAGGCCAGGCTCTCCGGCATGTCCTTGTGGACTACGGCGAAATTCCACATCGCTACCGAGTTGTGGTCTTCCTTCTGCACCGTGTAGGTGTTGGCGGGAATCTTGAACGGCGACACTTCGGGGAAGGCCTTGACGATCTTGGCGTGCTCTCCCGGCGTGAAGGCGAACGTCACGACGTCGGCCTCGGCGGCGAGTTGGGAGAACGCACCGATCGGCAGACCGGCCGCGAACAGGAAAGCGTCGATCAGGCCGTCCTTGAGCTGGCTTGCCGCATCGGCGGCGCCGCTTTGGGAAATGCGGGCATCGACCCCCAGTTCCTTGAGGAAGCGCGGCCAGTAGCCGTCGGCGGTGCCGCCGGCGGGGCCGACGCTGACGCGCTTGCCCTTCAGGTCGGCAACCGACTTGATGTTCGACTTGCGCATGGCGACGGCGTGGAAGGGGGTTTCATACATCGCGAACAGGGCGCGCACGTCGGTGTGTTTGAGTCCGGGGGCAAGCGGGCTCTTGCCGATCCATGCTTCGTACATCGGGCCCATCGTCACCAGACCGATGTCGTGTTCCTTGTTCTGCACCAGCGTGGCATTGACCGTCGGGCCGCCGGTGACTTCGCCGCTGGCATTGATCTTCAGCGCCTCGCCGATGAAGCCGGCCAGGCCGTTGCCGTAGACGAAATACACCCCGCCCTGGCTGGCGGTACCAATGGTCAGGCTGCGCGGCCAGCCCTTGCGATCCTGCGCCATCACGCTGCCCGCAAGCAGGGCGGCTCCCGTGACGAAAGCGACGACAGTCTTCATTGCTTTGTTCATATGTCCCTTCTCCCTTCCTTTGTGGTGTAACCGTTTTTGGGTTTGACTGAAACGGCCGTATTGTATTCGGTGAAGCGGTATATCAACCCGGTTTTTCAAAATTCGGTTTTTCGAATTGCCGGGCGGGAAAGCAGGCAATCTGGGCTAAAATCATCCGCCTTTTACTCATCAATCCGCCGGAGAAAAGCATGGCCGTCGAAAAAACCCTGTCGATCATCAAACCCGATGCCGTGGCGAAGAACCTGATCGGCAAGATCTATTCCCGCTTCGAGACCAACGGTCTCAAGATCGTGGCCTCCCGCATGGCCTGGCTGTCCGAGCGCGAAGCCGGCGGCTTCTACGCCGTGCACAAGGAGCGCCCCTTTTTCAAGGATCTGGTCCGGTTCATGATTTCCGGCCCGGTGATGATCCAGGTCCTGGAAGGCGAGAACGCCATCGCCAAGAACCGCGAGCTGATGGGCGCCACCGACCCGAAGAAGGCCGAGACGGGCACCATCCGCGCCGATTTCGCCGAGAGCATCGACGCCAATGCCGTGCATGGCTCCGACGGCCCCGAAACCGCCAGGGTCGAGATCGCCTATTTCTTCCCGGAACTCAACGTGTTCTCCGGTCGCTGATCCTTCCGTGATCAATCTGCTCGATTTCGATGCCGACGGCCTGACCGACTGGTTTGCGCGGCTGGGCGAGAAGCCCTTCCGCGCGCGCCAGGTGCTGCGCTGGATGCACCGCTGCGGCGTCGATAATTTCGGACAGATGACCGATGTGGCCAAGTCGCTGCGGGCGCAGCTTGCGGCAGTGGCCGAGATTCGCGGCCCGGTTCCCGTGCGCGCCAGCACGGCGGCCGACGGCACGCGCAAATGGCTTCTCGATGTGGGCGGCAATAACGCGGTCGAGACGGTGTTCATCCCGGAACCCAATCGCGGCACCCTGTGCATTTCAACTCAAGTGGGCTGTGCGCTGGAATGCTCGTTCTGCTCCACCGGCAAGCAGGGCTTCAACCGCAACCTGACGACGGCAGAAATCATCGGCCAGCTCTGGCACGCCAACCGCATGCTCGGCGCGGTGAAGCAGCCGGGCGTCGGGGACGGTGGCGAGCGTGTCGTCAGCAATGTCGTGCTGATGGGCATGGGCGAACCGCTGGCGAACTACGACAACGTCGTCGCGGCATTGAAGCTGATGCTCGACGACAACGCCTACGGCCTGTCGCGGCGCCGCGTGACGGTTTCCACGGCCGGCATGGCGCCCGCCATGGATCGCCTGCGCCAGGAGGCGCCGGTGGCGCTGGCGGTATCGCTGCACGCGCCGACGGATGCGTTGCGCGACGAACTGGTGCCGCTCAACCGGAAGTATCCGTTGCGCGAACTGCTGGCGGCCTGCCGGCGCTATCTGGAAAACGCGCCACGCGATTTCATCACTTTCGAGTATGTCCTGCTGGCGGGCGTCAACGACCGCGATGCCGATGCGCGGGCGCTGCTGGCGCTGACGCGCGAAACGCCCTGCAAGTTCAACCTGATTCCGTTCAACCCCTTCCCGGGTTCCTCTTACCGCAGCCCTGCGGCCGAGCGGGTGCGCCGTTTTCAGGAGATTCTCGTGCAGGGCGACGTTGTTGCCACGGTGCGCAAGACGCGCGGCGACGAGATCGACGCGGCCTGCGGGCAACTGGCCGGCCGGGTGCGCGACAGGACGAAGCGGCGGCAGGCCGTCGTCGTTGCGCCCCCCGCCCGCCGGTCGATTCCCCTGGAGGCGCCGGCATGATGCGCGGCCGCGCGATTCTGGCCCTGTGCGCGCTGGCCTGGTCGCTGGCGGGATGCGCCG
>JAGXSN010000013.1 GCA_018333815.1 Sulfuritalea sp.
AGATCGAGGCTACTGGCGCACAAGCCGTGATTCCGCCTCGTTCCAATCGACTTACCCAGCGCAGCTTCGATCGCCATCTCTACCGCGACCGCAACCTGATCGAACGCTTCTTCGCTCGCCTCAAGCACTTCCGGCGTATCGCCACGCGCTACGACAAACTGGCATCGTCCTTCCTGTCGTTCGTTCATCTCGCGTGTGCCTTCATCTGGTTGGCCTAATTGAGAACACACCCTAGGAGCTTTGCATGAACGAAACTTTCGAATTCCTCACCAACGCGATCGGTGACCTGGTCGACTTCGAGGTCGACGAAATGAAACCCGAGACCGGCCTGCTCGAACTCGGCCTGGACAGTCTGGACTACGTCTCCCTGCAGATCGCCATCAAGAAGAAGTACGCAATCGAGATCAATTTCGACGATTTCACCTCCGGCCAGATCACCACCATCGGTGAATTCTGCAGCTATATCGAAGACCGGATGGTCACGGCCTGAACCTTTCCCTTGGGGAGCACCAAATGAGCGGACTAGAAACCATTGCCAAGTTCGGCTGCCTGTCGGACGAAAATCGCTGGGCGGCCAACCGTTACGACTTTCCGTGGCTGTCGGAGCTGGACGAGTACGACCGCGACATCATCAAGATGCTGGACTGCCTGCGCGACGGCGAATACTCCGGCCAGGCTTCGGCCGCGCAGTTCTACGACATGCTGATCAACGCCCGGAAGAACGGCTATCCGCAGGAGCTCGTGGCGGACTGGACGCCGCTGTTCTCCTACATGTACACCATCGTCTACGAGGAAATGCGGCACGGTATCGTCCTCGGCCTTCTGTACCACTACGTCACCACCGGCAAGACGGACTATATCGCCCAGGTCGACGTCCGCGACTTCGGCGACCGCTACGTCTGGTGCTACGACGAGCGCCGCTACTGGGACAAGTACGCCTACATCCTCGCCCACCTGTTCTCGGAAGTCATCAACACCGAGCTCTACCGCGACGTGGTCAACCGGGTCCACCATCCGGAACTCAAGGCTGCCCTGGCCAACATCCGCAACGATGAAGCCCGCCACATCGCCGCCTGGACGGCGCTGATCAAGGACCTGATCGAGACCGACGAACGTCACCGCAAGGCGGCGCTGGCCTCGTTGGAGCGCGGCCTGCTCTACCACAACGCCATGGTGCACGAGACCTACTTCGAAGGCCTCAACAAGATGCTGCCGCTCTTCCTCTCCGAGCGGAAGGACAAGCTCGAGCCGATCCGCCGCATCACCCGCCAGAAGCACCGCATCCTGGTGGAACTGTTCGGCGACGACAACCCGTACTCCGAGAAGGATGTCCAGAACATGCACCTGGCCTACCTCCAGAGGGCGTCGGGCCATACCCGCGCCAAGTTCTCGGAAGATACGCCGGACAACATCGAGTTCATCGCCTGATCCCCAGGCGCTGCGCCGGGCTGCCGGTCGCATCCGCGACCGGCATGCCTCTGGCGCCTTTTCCCCGAGATATTTTTGGAGAGCGTTTTGGCAAATCAGCAATGGGTTTTCGTGACCGGCGGCAGCCGGGGTATCGGCGCCGGCATCGCCCGCGGCCTGACCCGTGCCGGATACAACGTCGTATTTTCCTACCTGTCTTCGACCGAAGCGGCCGATGCTCTGGCCGCGGAATGCACGCGCGAGGGCGTATGGTGCCGCGGCCTGCGCTGCGACATGGGCGACTGCGACCCGGTCCACGCCCTGGCGGAGGAACTCTGCCGCACCTACGGCGCCCCCTACGCCATCATCAACAATGCCGGCATCGCCCGCGACTCCCTCATCTTCATGATGGACCGCGAGAAATGGAGCGAGGTCATCCGCAGCAACCTGGACGCGGCCTATTACGTCGCCCACGCCTTCATTCCCAAGATGGTGGAAACCGACGGCGGCTGCATCATCAACCTCAGTTCGGTCACCGCCATCAAGGGCAACACCGGCCAATCCAACTACGGCGCCACCAAGGCAGCCCTGATCGGCATGACCAAATCCCTGGCTGTCGAACTCGGCCGCTTCAAGCTGCGGGTCAACGCCATCGCGCCGGGCCTCATCGCCACCGAGATGACCGACCAGATGCCGGAGGCCCAGCGCAAGAAGCTCGTTTCCCATGTGCCGCTGGGCTGCCTGGGCAGCGTCGAGGATGTCTCCGCCACGGTCGAGTTCCTCCTCGGCCCCGGCGGCCGCTACATCACCGGCCAGACCTTCGTCATCGACGGTGGCCTGACCGCCTGAGCGCCATTTACCCGACCGCGGCCCCAGGCGGCCGCGATTTGATAGGAAAGCATCCGTGCAGGACAAGCCTTACCCCCATACGATCTTGTTGACCGGCGCTACCGGCGCCCTCGGTTCCGAACTCCTGTCGCGTCTCTTGCGCCGCTACCCGGATTCGCGCCTGGTGGCCGTCGTCCGCGGCAAATCGCGCCAGGAGGCGGAAGCCCGCCTGGCCCAGGCCGTGGACGACCCAGCTCTCTTCGCGGTCGAGGGACACCGGATCGAAGCGCTGCCTGGCGATGTCGGCAAACCGCTGCTCGGCCTTGACGAAGAGATCGCTTCCCGCCTGGCAGCCACTACCGGCAAGCTCTTCCACCTCGCCGCCAATGTCCGCTTCAGCGCCTCCCTGCCGGAATCGCGGGCCGGCAACGTCGACAGCACCCGCATGGTGCTCGACTTCTCCCGCCGCTGCCGGGACGCCAATCCGGACAACTTCGAACTGCACTACGCCTCCACCGCCTACGTCGTCGGCGACCGCTGCGGCCCCTTGCGCGAAGACGAGATCAACTGCGGCCAGGGTTTCTGGAACGCCTATGAGCAATCCAAGCTGGAGGCCGAGGAACTCGCCGTGGCGGCCCGCCGGGAAATGCAGGTGACCATCTACCGGCCCAGCCAGGTGATCTGCCTCTCCGCCGACGGCAAGGTGCGCAAACTGTTCGGCTTCCTGGAGTTCATGAAACTGGCCTGTACCGGCAAGGCTACGATCAAGATCCTGCCGGCTCGCCCCGACGTACGGACCGACATGGTGCCCATCGACTACGTCTGCGACGCCATGGCCTACCTCAGCGGCGAGCCCGACGCCCTGGGCAAGACCTTCCTCCTGGCCGCCGGCCGCGAGCGCAGCCTGCGCCTGGACGAGGTGATCGACATCGCCTACCGCGTCGTCCGCGAGCATGCCCCGGACAACGACGAAATCCAGAAGCCCGCCTATCTGCCGCCGGAAACCTTCGACGAGCTTGCCCACGGCGGCATCCACAAATCCCTGGGCGGCCTGCTCGGCATCTACCAGACCTACCTTACATACGACCGCGATTTCCAGGTCGAGGAAACCATGGCCCGCCTTGCCTGCGGCGGCATCGTCCTGCCGCCCATGGCGGAGGTGATCCGTGCCAGCGTCCAGTACGTGGTCCGGCAGCACTACAAGCAGGCGGTCATGACGGCAGCCTAACGGAACCAGCAAGATGAGCGAAAATTACGACGTGGTGATCGTGGGCGCCGGGCTTGGCGGCCTCGCGACCGGCAGCATGCTCGCCCAGCATGGCCGCAAGGTCCTGGTCCTCGACCGGCACAATAAGCCGGGCGGCTATGCGACCAATTTCAAGCGCGGCGACTTCATCTTCGACGTTGCCCTCCACGCCCTCAACGGCGCCACCCCCGGCACGCCCTCCTACAAATGCCTGGAGGCCTGCGGCGTTGCCGACCGGGTCGAGTTCCTGCCGCAGAAGAACGTCTACCGCCTGGTGACCGACAGCGGCGACCTCGTCGTCAAGCATGGCAGCCTCGAAAACTACAAGAAGCTGCTGGCCGACAACTTCCCCGGCGAAGAGCCCAACATCGAGCGCATCTTCAGGGAAGCCGGCAAGATGTTCAAGGACTCCGCCAACTACGTGCATTCGCGCCTGCCTTTCTGGCTGCGCATGGCCGGTGCCCCCTTCCTGTTTCCGCGCCTCCTGCGCTACGAAAAATTGACGGTGCACGACTTCTTGTCCCGCTTCACCGACAACGAGCGCCTCAAGGAAATCATTTCCGCCCAGTGGCCCTACTATGGCCTGCCCCCCAAGCGCCTGGCCTTTTCCTACTTCGCCTATCCGTTCTACGACTACCTGGTCAACGGCGGCTACTCCATCAAGGGCGGCTCCCAGGTCCTGTCCGATGCCCTGGCCGACGTCATCCGGGAAAACGGCGGTACGGTGGCCCTGTCTTCCGCGGTTACCCAGATCCATGTCGAGAACAACCGGATCAAGGGCGTCACCGCCCGCAAGCTGGGCCGGGTGAACGCGCCCATCGTGATCAGCAACGTCAGCCCCTACGCCATCGTCGAAATGGCCGGGGTCGAGGCCTTCCCCGCCTCTTTCCACGCCAAGCTCAAAGGCATGCGCCCGGCCATGTCGGCCTTCCAGGTCTACCTCGGCCTGGATTGCACCGCCCAGGAACTGGGCATCCCCGAGGACGAGTACAGCATCTTCAGCGTGCACGATCTCGACTCCCAGTCCCAATTCAAGAAAATGGCCTCCGGCAAGGTGGGGGAGGAAGGCCTCAGTTGGTTCCTCAACATCTTCACCAACGTGGACCCCAGCCTGGCCCCGCCGGGCAAGGCGACGCTGGGCATCGCCGCTCTGGTGTCGGGCCACGGCTGGCACAGCCTCGACAAGGAAGCCTACAGGGAGAAGAAGGAGGCCCTGACCAAGACGCTCATAGAGCGCGTCGAAGCCAGAATTCCCGGGCTGTCCAAGCATATCGAAGTGATCGAGTCCGGTTCGCCGCGCACCATGACCAAGTACACCGGCAACCACCTGGGGAGCATCAACGGTTTCGAGCAGAGCGTCCGCCAGGCGGGGGTGCTCAAGCGCTTCCCCATGCGCTACCCGGTGAAAGGGCTCTACCAGGTGGGGGCCTGGACGTTCCCCGGCGGAGGTTATATGGGTGCGTTCCTCTCGTCACAGATATTGATGGATCGCTTCTTCCGGAAGAAATGGAGTCCCTTTGGCTTCTTCTTGTCACGCCTGTATCAGCAAGCGTCAACCAAATTATCTGGAGATGAAAAAGCTACATCATGATCTTCACCTAACGATCATGGTGGCTGGCACCACCCCTGAAGATGAAAGAGACTTCGGGGTGGAAGGTAGCGGGTAGAGGTCGTAAAAGTTTTTGGCGGCTGGACCCCGTTTCTAACGTGACCCGCCGGACTGACTCGCACCCCGGATTGCTTCCATAGAGAGCGCACGCTAAACAGGCCGTTGGCGACTTGTCGTCTTCAGGCACATTCAATCGCCGCGCAGCGGCGATTTCGGGGTGGGCTCATGCTTCGAGCCGTGGCGTTGCGGGCTGTGCATAGCCGGTACCCGATTTCAAGCGACAACTCGGACTCAAGGCTGGCGAACGGCCTCGATGCGGGTCCGCGCGGGGTCGGATTGGTCGATGCGGACCGGCAGCGCGCTGGCGAGCATGGCCAGCACCCGGTCGGTGTCCCGGATCGGGAAGTTGCCGTAGACCTTGAGATCGGCGACGGCGTCGGCGACGTCGAGCGGGTCTTGGCGGTAGCGGCGCAATTCCCGGACGACTTCGCCCAGTGTGATGTTGTCGGCGACCAGGGCGCCCCGGGTCCAGGCTTCGCGGGCGAAGTCGGCGGATTCGATGGAGGTGATGTCGTTCTTGGTAAAGCGGGCCTGCCGGCCGGCGGCGACGATGCGCGTGGCGTCACCGGCGGCGGTGCGGATGTCCACCGCGCCGTGGTAGACCGCCAGCCGGGTTTCGCCATCTTCCTGGCGGACGTTGAAACGGGTGCCCAGGGCGCGCAGTCTGCCGTGGGCGGTATCGACGAGGAAGGGGCGGTGGGCGTCAGGGGCGGTGGCGATGAAGATTTCGCCGGCCAGCAAGCGGATCTGGCGGGCGCGGGCGTCGAACCGCAGGTCGATGGCGCTGGCGGTGTTGAGCCAGAGCCGGCTGCCGTCGGCGAGGGCG
>JAGXSN010000014.1 GCA_018333815.1 Sulfuritalea sp.
GCTCGCCGTCGTCGAGGGCGACCAGCAGACCAGCCACGACGCCGAGCGCATCCGCGCCACCGGCGCGCCGGCGGTGCAGATCAACACCGGCAAGGGCTGCCACCTCGACGCCCACATGGTCGGCCACGCGCTGGAAAAGCTGCCGCTGGAAAACGGCGGCGCGCTGATGATCGAGAACGTCGGCAACCTCGTCTGCCCGGCCGCCTTCGACCTCGGCGAGGCCGGCAAGGTGGTGATCCTCTCGGTCACCGAGGGCGAGGACAAGCCGCTCAAGTATCCGGACATGTTCCGCGCCGCGCGGCTGATGCTGGTGAACAAGTGCGACCTGCTGCCCTACCTGGAATTCGACGTGGACCAGGCCATCGCCAACGCGCGCCGCGTCAATCCGCTCATCGAGGTCATCCGCGTCTCGGCGACCAAGGGCGACGGCATGGCCGACTGGCTGGCCTGGATCGAGAAGGGCGCCGCCGCAGTCCGTGGCTGACGAAGTCGCCGCCCCGCCAGCGCCGACTTTCGAGGTGTCGAAGCTACAATCAGGCGACTTTCCAACTGCATGAGTGGTGGCGGCGTGGACATTCAGGCCCTGCGCGAATTGGCCGAATCTGTTGAACTTGAGTGCAAGGCGGCACAGGGGCGTGATCGTCTCGGCGAACTGCCGGGTGACTTCTGGAAAACTTACAGTGCGATGGCGAACAGCCAGGGCGGGGAAATTCTGCTCGGGGTGGAGGAAAAGCCCAAAGGCACTTTCCGGGCCTTGGGCTTGATCGAACTGGAGCGGGTACGCAAGGCATTGTGGGACAACCTGCACAATCGCAAACAGATCAGTCTGAATTTGTTGCGCGAGCAAGACGTTGCGCCGGTTGTGATCGACGGGAAAACGGTATTGCGCGTCTGCGTACCCCGTGCCGGTAGGCAGCAGCGTCCCATTCATCTCGGTGAAAATCCGTTCGGCGGTACCTACTTGCGTCGCCACGAGGGTGATTATCCGGCCGACGATGAAACGGTGCGTCGGATGCTCGCCGAACGAGTCGAGGACAGCCGGGACGAGCGGATTCTGGATGGCTTCGAACTTGTCGATCTCGACATGGATTCGGTTGCAGCCTACCGCAATCGCTTTTCGGCGGTGAAGCCCGGGCATGTCTGGCTTGATCTCGATATTCCTGAGTTTCTGGTGCAGATCGGTGCATGGGGTAGGGATAGGGAAAGACGGATTTCGGGGTTGCGCCTTGCTGGTTTGCTGATGTTCGGCAAGCTGGAGGCGATTCGGGATGCGATCCCGCATTACATGGTGGACTATCAGGAACGGCCCGAACCAAAAGCCGAAAAGCGCTGGGTGGATCGTCTGGTGCCGGATGGCACATGGTCGGGCAACATTTTCGATTTTTTCCGCCGGGTCTATCAGAAGCTGACCGACGGATTGAGAGTGCCGTTCCAGTTGCAGGATGGCCAGCGCATCGAGGACACGCCGGTGCATGAGGCGTTGCGTGAAGCACTGGTCAACACGTTGATCCATGCCGATTTCTCAGGCCGAGTATCGGTGCTGGTGGTGAAGCGGCCGGATATGTTCGGCTTTCGCAATCCGGGTCTGATGCGTATTCCGCTGGACATGGCCGTGCAGGGCGGCAACAGCGATTGCCGCAACCGACGGTTGCAAACCATGTTCCATCTGGTGGGGTATGGCGACCATGCAGGATCGGGAATTCCCAAAATCTATCGCAACTGGCAGATCGAGCACTGGCGGCGTCCGCAGTTGTATGAGATTTCCGAGCCTGAGCAAACCCTGATGGAATTGAGAATGGTCAGCCTCTTTCCGGAGTCGATTACCCATGAGCTTGACCAGCGATTCGATGAGCGTTTCCGGTCGATGCCCGAACTGGAACGGCTGGCGCTTGTCGCGGCGGCCACTGAGCAGACTATCAACCATACCCGTCTCAGGGAAATTTGCGCCGATCACTCGGCGGATATCAGCAAGGCGCTGACGAATCTGGTCCGTGGTGGTTTTCTTGATTCCGATGGTAGTGGGCGAGGAACGGTTTATTTCCTGCCCGGAACCGCTTTCCCCCGCTTGGGAGAGGCTTTCGGTGAGGCGGGGCAGCCTGTCGGATTACCACAGGTGAACTCCGGAGGTTCGGCGGGTAGCTCCGGAGCTTGGGGTGGGAGCTCCGGAGGTTTGGTGGATAGCTCCGGTGGTTTGCTGGACGTGCTGAAAAACCGGCTACTCGATCATTTCCAAGATGGATCCGTCCCCCGCAAACTGCCCAAGGGACAGATGCGGGGTGTGGTTTTGGCGCTTTGCCGGGGTCGCCATGTGCCCCTCAAGGTGTTGGCTCAGGCGTTGGGCCGTTCTGAAGATGCCTTGCGCAAGGATTATCTGAATCCGTTGGTAGCCGACCACTTGCTTGAACGCCAGTATCCGACCCAGCCCAATCATCCGGGTCAGGCCTACCGGACGGTCGAGTAACTGGCTGTTTTCGACGAGGAAACCATCGAATCGGCCGCGCGCATCAAGGTCTCCGGCGTCGTCCAGGGCGTCGGTTTCCGGCCCTTCGTCTGGCGGCTCGCAAATGAACTTGGCCTTGCCGGCTGGGTGCGCAACGATGCGGCGGGCGTCGAGATCCATGTCGAGGGGTGCGCGCTCGATGCCTTCGTCGCGCGGCTGAAAAGCGAGGCGCCGCCGCTGGCGCGCGTCGACGCCGTGTCGGTTGCCGCCGTGGCGCCGACGGGTTGCGCGGGCTTCGCCATCGAGGAGAGCGCGGGCGGCAAGGTCAGCACCGCGATCGGCCACGACACGGCGACCTGTCCGGCCTGCCTCGCCGAACTGTTCGATTCCGCCAACCGCCGTCATCGCCACGCCTTCATCACCTGTACGCACTGCGGGCCGCGTTACACGGTGACGCGGCGCCTGCCCTACGACCGGCCGCAGACCAGCCTCGCGCCGTTTCCGTTGTGCCCGGACTGCGCGCGCGAATACGCCGATCCCGCCGACCGGCGCTTCCACGCCGAGACGACCTGCTGTCCGAATTGCGGCCCATGTCTGGCCTTGCATGGCGCGGCGGGCGAGCCGGTCGCCGCGACACTCGAACTGCTCAAGGCAGGCAGGATCGTCGCCATCAAGGGCCTGGGCGGCTTCCATCTCGCCTGCGACGCGACGAACGCCGCGGCCGTGGCCGCGCTGCGCGAACGCAAGCAGCGCGAGGAAAAGCCTTTCGCCGTGATGGTCGCGGATCTGGCGCTGGCGGAGCGTTTCGCGAAGGTCGGCGCCGGCGGGACGGCGCTGGTTTCGCCGGAGCGCCCCGTCGTGCTGCTGGAAAAGCGCGACGATACCGACGCATGGCTGCCCGGCGTCGCGCCGGGGCTCGCGGAGATCGGGCTGATGCTGCCGGTGACGCCGATCCAATACCTGCTGTTCCACGATGCCCCGGAGCTGGCGCTGGTGATGACCAGCGCCAACCCGCACGGCGAACCGCTGGTGATCGGCAACGAGGAAGCATTGCAACGCCTCGCCGGCATCGCCGACGGGTATCTCATGCATGACCGCGACATCGTCGTGCGCTGCGACGATTCGGTGCGGCGGCCCGATGTTTTCGTCCGGCGCGCGCGCGGCTGCGTGCCGCGCGCGATCAAGCTGGCGTCTTCCGGCCCGTCGGTATTAGCCGTCGGCGGCTGGTTCAAGAACACGGTTTGCGTGACGCGCGGAAACGAAGCCTTCGTCTCGCAGCACGTCGGCGATCTCGACAACGCGGCGGCCTGCGGCTTCTTCGAGGAAACCGTCGCCCACCTGCTGCACATCCTCGACGTCGCGCCGGAAATCGTCGCGCACGACCTGCACCCGGACTTCCACTCGACGCGCTTCGCGGCGTCCTGCGCGGCGGCACGCGGCATTCCCGCCGTCGGCGTGCAGCATCACCACGCGCACATCGCCGCCGTGTGCGCCGAGCATGGCATCGATGAGCCGGTGCTCGGCCTCGCGCTCGACGGCGTCGGCCTCGGCGCGGACGGGGGCGCCTGGGGCGGCGAATTGCTGCGGGTCGAAGGGGCGAGGTTCGAACGCCTCGGCCGTCTCGCGCCGCTCCTGCTGCCCGGCGGCGACATCGCCGCGCGCGAGCCCTGGCGCATGGCG
>JAGXSN010000015.1 GCA_018333815.1 Sulfuritalea sp.
GCGCCAGGTCGGCGGGAATCTGGCGCGCCGACACGTTGACGGAGACATAGATGTCGAGGCCGCCCCGGCGCCACTGCGCCGCATGGCGGCAGGCGTCGTCAAGCGCGACCCGGCCGATGGCGCCGATCAGCCCGATTTCCTCCGCGAGCGGGACGAAGACGTCCGGCGCGACGAAACCGTGCGCGGGATGCGGCCAGCGCAACAGGGCTTCGGCCCCAGCCACCCGGCCGGAGCGCAAGTTGACGATGGGCTGGAATGCCAGGTCCAGTCCGCGCCCGGCCACCATGGCGCGCAGATCGTCTTCGAGGCGGCGCTTGTGCACCGCGGCCGCCTGCAAGCCGGGCTCGTAGAACTTGCAGGCGCAGCCGCCGGCGCTGCGGGCGCTATGCAGCGCGAGTTCGGCTGCGCGCATGAGCTGCTGGATGTCGCCGCCGTCGTGCGGGTAAAGCGCCAGGCCCATGCTGACGCCGACGGCAAGGGGGGTACGGACATCCCGCGCCGCAATGGCATAGGGCTGGGCCAGACGGGCGGCCAGGCGCTCGACGCGGGCCGCCAGCGCCTGACGGTCGCCTTCCCCGACCCAGGCCAGGGCGAATTCGTCGCTGCCGATGCGGGCGATCTCGTCGCCGCTCGCCAGGAACTCGCGCAGACGGGCCGCGACGCCGGCCAACAGCTCGTCGCCCACCGGAAACCCCAGGGCATCGTTGATCTGCCTGAAGCCGTCGAGGTCGATCAGCACCAGCGCGAACGGGCCATCGTCCGGCCGAAGATCGGCGAATCTGCGGTGCAAGCCGGTCCGGTTGGCCAGTCCGGTCAGCGCGTCCGTCACCGCCAGGCGGCGGGCGGAAAGTTCCTCGCGCTTGCGCTGCGTCACGTCGGTGACCGTGCCCTGTACGCTGCCGTCGCCCAGGGGCGCGATCGTGACGCGCAGCCAGCGCTCGTCGCCGCGGCGACCCTGGAGGAGGAAATCGTCGTCGCAGGCTCCCTGCCCCCCATCGAGGGCGGCGCCGATCATCGCCAGCAGCTTGCCGGGATCCTGCCAGTGCGCGTCGGTCAGCCGGCGCGCCCGGCCGACCTGGTCCGGCAGGCAGGCCAACTCGATGAAGGCGGGGTTGCAGGAGTCGATGCTGCCGAAACGCTCGGCGACGAAAATCCCCGAGCTGGCGTGGTCGAACAAATCCTGGTATTTGCGCCGGTCGATCTCCTGCCGACTGCGCAAGGCGCGCTCCTGCTCGAGGGTGGCGACGAGACGCCCGGCCAGCTGATTGATGTCGCCGACCAGGCGCCCCACCTCCGTGTTCCGGTGTCCGCGCGGGATGGCCAGGCGCTCGCCGCCGGCGGCATCGAGACGGTGCAGGCGATCGGAAGTCGCCTTGATCGGCCGCAGCACGAAAAAGAACAGGGCGGCCAGCGCGGCGCCGACCACCAGGGCGATCTGCCCGGCCAGCAGCAGGCTGACGTTACGGGTATTGTTCCTCACCCAGGCATCGATCACTGCGGCATCCGCCTCGAGGTGGATCGAGCCGATCGCAAGGGCGGCGTCGAAAGGGGAATGCAGCACCCGATCGACCGTGCGGACGTTCGCCGCGCCGGCCAGGTCGCCCTCACCGGCGGCGCGGCTTTTCCCCGCCGCGCGCTCGGCGCCGGCCAGTTCCCGGTCGCCGACCCGGATCGTCACGCGTCGCACCTCGCTGTTGCGCAACAGGCCTTCCGCGACTTCCTTGCCCAGTTGTTCGTCTTCGACGAAGCAGGCGATGCTCGCCGTGCGCTCGACGGTGTCGAGCAATTCGCCCAGACGGGTCAATGCCAGGGCATGCGCCCGCGCACCGACGATGCTGCCCACCCCATGGGTGGCAACGGCGCCCACCAGCAGGGCCACGACCACCGCGGCCAGAAGGCTGCGCGCGAGGATGCCCTGCCGCCAGCGCACTTTGCCGTCCATGGGTCAGTCGCTCACGTCGAAAACGATTTTCACGCGCGCGTCCGCCTGCGAACGGTCGACATAGGCCAGGACGCCCGGGGAGGCGGCGACCAGTTCCAGCATGCGCTCGACGCTGCCGACCACCCGGGGCGGCCGCGTCTTGCCCGAAAATATCAGGCGCGCCCAATAGGCGTTGATTTCGGCCGGGCTCTTGTTGACCAGGCTGCGATAGAAGCGGTAACGCGCCTCGGCATCGGCAGGATGGTCGAGCGGTTCGGCGTTCAGGCCGGAATCGAGCAGCCGGTAGCGCCCCAGATAGATGTTGATCACCTCGTCGCGCGTCAGCCGCTCGATGCCGCTGCCCGGATGGGCGACCAGCACCAGGTCGGCGCGGGCCAGGGCCGGGGCGACGGCGATCCAGAACAGCAGAACCAGGTGCGCTGCGGGCATGCTCAGAAAATGAAATCGATGGCGAGGCTCAGCACCTCGGTGCGGCCGTCCCAGGCGGCGGACGGATTGCGCACCGAGAACACGGTGTCGCGGGTGGCGCGCACCGCGTCCCACTGGAGCTTCGCCGCCAGATTGCGGCCGACGTCGTAGCGCAGGCCCAGGCTGTAGGTGGCGCGATCCACCTTCGAACCCGCGGTGAACCTCCGGTAGGCGTCATGCAGGACCGGATCGGCAATGCCCGGCCAGCCGTCGGCGCCCAGGGTCTTCCAGCGCGACACGCCGAGGAAGGGAGTCAGCCGCTGCAGGCGGTAGCCGACCAGCAGGTAGCCGGCGTGCGAATCCTGGAAGGATGCCGACCCGTTGTGGATGCGGTTGAGCATGACCTGGGCCTGGAACGGGCCGGCGTCATAGACGGCGCCCAGGGCGAGAAAGCGTGCGGTGGCGCCGGCGGTGCCCAGCGAGCGGGCGGCATCGTGGCAGCCTGCCGCCGCCAAGGGCTGGCGCAGGAAATCGACATTCATGTCGGTGGCGAACTCGATGCGCGCCGCATTGAACCTGAACTGCCAGGCGCCCTGCACGTAATCGATAACCACCCCGCCCACCGGGGAACCGCTCGTGTCCCAGACGCCGAGGTCGCCCGCGCTTTTTTCCTGCGTCCGGCCACCGAACACCTTGCCGCGCAGCACGCCCGGGCCCAGCGGCAGGGCGCCGGTCGCGTCGGCGCCGTCGAAATGGGAGAAGAACAGCGGCCCGAAGAAGTCCGGCGGCGGGCGCACCGGCAGGTAGGAATAGCCGACCAGCCGCGAGTCGGCCAGCATCATGAAGTCGGCGCCGATGCGGCCGACGCGCAGGGCCACGCGCGGATCGGGCTCCCACTTGACGAACGCCCACATCACCTCCGGGTCGTGGCTGCGGTCGTAGCGGAGGCGGCTGACCACCTGCCCGACCAGTTCGATTTCCGGCGTCGCCTGCCAGTTCGCCTGCACGCCGAGAATGCTGTCGATGCGCCCCGACCACTGCCCGCCCCGGATGCCGGCCGGCTGGGACAGATCGCGCACGAACTCGGCATGGTGCGAGGAGGAGCGGGCCAGGCCCAGCGTACCGAATCCGCGCAGGGAAAACGGGGATTCGGTCGTTCCCGTTTCCGCCGCAACCGACCCGGCCAGCATGCCGGCCAGCAGCAGTGCCGCCCACTTGTTCTTCATGGCATTTCTCCGTGTGCCTGGCGCGAGAGTAACATGCCGAGCGGTTGCGGTCGACACGGTCGCGCAAGGCGTTTCACGCCAACGGCGACCGACCCGGCGCGCGCCCCGCGCCGGCGCCGGCCGGCTTGCCGCCGAGCGTC
>JAGXSN010000016.1 GCA_018333815.1 Sulfuritalea sp.
CCCTCGCCCTCGAGTGGCCGCCGAAAATCGCCCGCAACTTCGACCGGCTCGCCCCCGGCTTCGAGCCGGATTACGCTCCATCCGTCCTGGCGCTGGCCCTCATCGTCACCCTGCTCTGGCTGTTTTCCCTGGGGCTGCGCCGCACCGGCTGGCGCCCGGTCTTCCGCTGGGCCGCCGGCATGACGCTGCTGTGGGTGCTGACCGTGGCGCTCTGGCTGCCGTGGCTCGATCACGGCATCAGCTACCGTCCGGTCGCGCTTTCCCTGCGCGCCGCGTTGCCGCAGGACATCGACTGCATCGAACGGGGCAACCTCGGCCCGGCGCAACGCGCCTCGCTCGACTATTTCGCCGGCATCCGCACCGCGCCCGCCGGGCGCTTGCAGTGCAGCTGGCGGCTCGGCATCGCCGGGCAACCGCGTGCGACCCCGGCCGGCTGGAGCGAGGTCTGGCGCGGCGGCCGGCCCAGCGACCGCAAGGAACGCTGGTATCTAGAACGACGCCTTCCCGCGCCCTGATCCCGCCATTATTCGCGCCGACGCCTCGCGCGCCAGGCCGGCCGCGGTCTGTTCCATCGTCTCGAAAAGCCCGGCCAACACGCGTCGGCGCAGCGGCGCGAGCAGCGCCGGCATGCGCACCGATTCGCCGAGCAGACGCGTTTCGTCGGCGTAGTCGCGCATCAGCTCGAACAGCAGCCGCTCGAGCGCGCCGCCGGGGAAGCGCTGCGCCAGCGCGGCGCGCAGCTTGCAGCGCGGCGTCCACGCGCCGCACAGCTGCGCGGTGGCGTCGAGCATGCGGCGGATGCGCCGGCGGCGCACGGGCTCGATGATTTCAGGGCGAAGCGGAATTTCGAGCGGCCCGCGGGCGCGGGCGAGGAAGTCGCGATCGATTTCACGCGCCGCTTGCAGCAGGACCGACACCAGGGCGTCGTCGACCGGCTGCCCCGCCCGCACCGTCTGCACGGCATGGCGGATCACCAGCGCATCCTTGCGCACCTCCTTGTCGACATTGAGCAGGAGAAGATCGTCGAGCCAGGGCAAGGCCAACGGCAGGGGCAGACGGGCGCGCAGCGCCGCCGTGGTTCGGCGGCTGTAGGCCTCGAGCAGACGCCGGTTCAGATCGGCGAGCAGTCTCGCTCGGCGCATGATCTTTGGGCGGGTTTCTGCGCCCTGTGCACGCCGATCATGCCGGCGAGCAGGCTCTTGTGCACCACATTGACCAGTCCATGCTCGCACAGTAGGGCGGAAAACTCCGCGGGTGAGTAGAAATTGTCGATCGCGTCGATGAAGTAGCTGCGGCAGTTGAGCACCGGCTCGCCGCTGCGGAAGAGGCCGGCGGTGTAGGTGAGGCAGAAGCGCAGATAGCCGAAATACAGCTTCGCCACGACCGGATGCGGTGGGCGCAGCATGTCGCAATGATGGAAATGGCCGCCGGGCTTGAGCACGCGGCACACCTCGTCGAACACCTCGCCGAGGCGCAGGTGGCGCGCCGCCCACTGCAGCGTGACGATGTCGAAATGGTTGTCCGGGTAGGGCAGCTGGTGCGCGTCGCCGATGCTGGCGCGGATCTGCATGCCGCGATCGCGGGCGCGCCGGCGGCCGACCGTCTGCATCGCGACATTGCGGTCGAGCGCATAGGCTTCGAGCGTCGACTCCTTCCTCAGCAGCGCGATGCCGGCCGCGTTGGTGCCGGCGCAGATGTCGAGCGAGCGCATGTTCGGCCGGGTCTCGACGAGGTCCATGTGGTGGCGCAGGAACCAGTTCCACAGGCCGAGGCTGGCCACCTGGTTGGCGCGGTCGTAATAGCCGGCGACGTCGGTGAAGACCGGATCGAGTCCGTTCTTCCAGTAACGGCTGAACAGTCGCTCGCGCCGACCTTCCCGGGAAACCAGGGCGTCCATGCGGGCATTTCTCGGGTTCAAATTGCCGCTTCGTTGGCCTCGCCGGTGCGGATGCGCACGACCTGCTCGACCGGCATGATGAAGATCTTGCCGTCGCCGATCTTGCCGGTGCGCGCCGCCTTGATGATCGCCTCGATGGCGGGCTCGACGGTCGCCTCGGCCACCACCAGCTCGACCTTGATCTTGGGCAGGAAATCGACGACGTATTCGGCGCCGCGATACAGTTCCGTATGCCCCTTCTGCCGCCCGAAACCCTTGACCTCGGTGACGGTCAGGCCGGTGACGCCAACCTCGGACAAGGCCTCGCGGACTTCGTCGAGTTTGAACGGCTTGATGATGGCCTCGATCTTTTTCATCGGTTCAGCTCCATTCGTCGGGATAAAGCGATGTTATCGGATAACGCCAGTCCTTGCCGAAGGCGCGGCGGCTGACGCGCACCCCCGGCGGCGCCTGGCGGCGCTTGTATTCGCTCTTCTTGAGCAGGCCGACCACGCGCCGCACGTCGGCTTCCGGCCAGCCCTGCGCGATGATCTCGCGCGGCGACTGGTCGCGCTCCATGTAGGCCTCGATGATTGCGTCGAGCACTTCATACGGCGGCAGGCTGTCCTGGTCGGTCTGGCCCGGCTTGAGCTCGGCCGAGGGCGCGCGCGCGATGATGTTGTCCGGAATCACCTCGGAGAGCGTGTTGCGCCAGCGCGCCAGCCGATAGACGAAGGTTTTGAACACGTCCTTGATGACCGCGAAGCCGCCGGCCATGTCGCCGTAGAGCGTCGCGTAGCCGACCGCCATCTCGCTCTTGTTGCCGGTGGTCAGCACGATGCGGCCGGTGCGATTCGACAGGGCCATCAGGATCATGCCGCGGATGCGCGCCTGCAGGTTCTCGTCGGTCGTGTCCCAGTCGGGCTTCGGGCCGAGCTGCGCGAAAGTCGGCGCCAGCAGGACGGCAAACTGCTCCATCGCGCCGGCGATCGGGATCTCGTCATACTGCACGCCGAGCCGGCGGATCATCGCGCGCGAATCGGCCAGGCTCATCCGGGATGTCCAGGGCGAAGGCATCATCACCGCGCGCACCTGGTCGGCGCCGAGCGCGTCGACCGCTATTGCCAATGTGAGCGCCGAGTCGATGCCGCCCGAGAGGCCGATGATCGCGCCCGGGAAACCGTTCTTGCCGAGGTAGTCGCGCACGCCGAGCTTGAGCGCCGCATAGACGTCCGCCTCGATGGACTGCGCCGGGGCCTGCGCACCGGGCAGCAGGCGGCCATCACCGAACTCGACGACCGTCACCGCCTCCGCGAAGGCCGGCAGCCGATGCGTCAGCGCGCCGCCGGCGTCGAGCGCGAAAGAGCTGCCGTCGAACACGAGCTCGTCCTGCCCGCCGACGAGATTGCAGTAGATCGCCGGCATGCCGGCGCCGGCGATGCGCTCGCGCAGCACGGCCTGGCGCGTCGCCGGCTTGTTCATGTGGAAGGGCGAGGCATTGAGCGCCAGCAGCAGCTCGGCGCCGGCGGCGCGCGTGGCCTCGACCGTGCCGGGCAGCCAGATGTCCTCGCAGATCGCCAGGCCGATGCGGATGCCGCCGATTGCCAGCACGCAGGGCTCGGCGCCGGCCGCGAAGTAGCGCTCTTCATCGAACACTTCGCTGTTCGGCAGGCGCTGCTTGCAATAAGTGGCTTCGATGCGTCCGCCGCGCAGCAGCGAGGCGGCGTTGTAGCGCAGCAGGCCGCGCATTTCCGGATGGCCGACGACGGCCGGCAGCGGAAGCTTCCCTGCCAGCGTCGTCAGTTCGCGCGCGCAGGCGCGATGGAAATCCGGGCGCAGCAGCAGGTCTTCCGGCGGATAGCCGCAGAGCGCGAGTTCCGGCGTCAGCAGCAGGTCGGCGCCCAGCTGCCGCGCCTCGTCCGCGGCGGCGAGAATGCGCGCGGCGTTGCCGGCAAGATCGCCGACCGTGCAATTGATCTGGGCAACGGCGATCTTGAGGGTCATGGCGGAGTCGGCGGATCAGAAGGCGGGCTTCTGCTTGGCGTCGTTGAAGCGCTGCACGCCGGTCAAGATCTCCTGCTTCGCTTCCTCGGCGTCGACCCAGCCCTCGACCTTGACGAACTTGCCCGGCTCGAGGTCCTTGTAGTGGGCGAAGAAGTGGGAGATGGAGTCGAGCACGATCTGCGGAAAATCGCGCGGCGACTCGATATCGCGATACATCGGCGTCAGCTTGTCGACCGGCACGGCCAGCAGCTTGGCATCCGCGCCGGCCTCGTCGGTCATCTTGAGCAAACCGACCGGACGACAGCGTACCACCACGCCGGGCGGCAGGGCGAACTGCGACACCACCAGCACGTCGACCGGGTCGCCGTCGCCGGCGATGGTATGCGGGATGTAGCCGTAGTTGCAGGGGTAGTGCATCGCCGTGGCCATGAAGCGGTCGACGAAGATCGCGCCGGAATCCTTGTCCACTTCGTACTTGATCGGATCCGAATGCATCGGGATCTCGATGATGACATTGAAATCGGCCGGCAAATCCCTGCCGGAGGGAACGCTGTTCAAGGCCAAGAAAGACTCCTGCGGGAAAAATGCGGATTATATTGCGCCGCAGCAATCATTGTGGATCGAAACCGGCGGCTGCGATGAGCTCGCACAAGACGGCGCGCGTCACCTGCGCCGGATCGAATTCCACCACCGCCTGACCGGGCGACAGCTGCACCTCGGCGCGCGCCACGCCAGGGGTCTCGCTCAGCACTTTGGTCACGCTGGCGGTACAACCGCCGCAGGACATGCCCGCGATCCCGATCGTCGTCGTTTCCATGTTCATCTCCGAGGTTTCCAGCGTTTCAGCAGCAGCGAGTTGCTCACCACCGACACCGAGCTCAACGCCATCGCCGCCCCCGCCACCACCGGATTGAGGAAGCCGAGCGCCGCCGCGGGAATGCCCAGGACATTGTAGATGAAGGCCCAGAACAGGTTCTGGCGGATCTTCGCCAGCGTCGCGCGCGAAAGCGAGATCGCGTCGGCGACGCCGTTGAGATCGTCGCGCATCAGCGTCACGTCGGCCGCCTGCATCGCCACGTCGGCCCCCGCGCCCATCGCGAAGGAGACGTCCGCCGCCGCCAGCGCCGGCGCGTCGTTGATGCCGTCGCCGGCCATGCCCACCACCCTGCCGGTCGCCTTGAGCGCCACGACATGGGAGGCCTTCTCGCCCGGCAGCACGTTCGCCTCGTAGCGACCGACGCCGGCCTGGCGCGCGATCTCGGCGGCCGTCGCGGCATTGTCGCCGGTGAGCATCACCACCTCGACGCCGAGCTTTTGCAGCCGCGCAACGGCCGCCTGCGACGATTCGCGCAGCGGGTCGGCCACGGCGATCACGCCAACGACGCTGCCGCCGACCGCGACCGCGACCTGGCTGCCAACCGCGCCGCCGCTGTCCGCGCCGAGCCAGTCGGGCGAGCCGACGCGCACTTGCCGGCCGCCGACCGTGCCCGTCATGCCCTTGCCGGGCACGGCCGTCACGTCCTGCGGCGTGTCGAGCGCGAGGCCGCGCTGCTTCGCTTCGGCCACCAGCGCGGCCGCCAGCGGATGCGTGGAGCCCTGTTCGAGGCTG
>JAGXSN010000017.1 GCA_018333815.1 Sulfuritalea sp.
CGGCCTTGATGTCCTCGGCAGACGCGTCCGGGCCGATCAGGCCGTCGATCAGCTCGTCGATGCGCATTTCCTCGCAATCGACCTTGTCCGCCATGGCGAGAATCTCGGCGATCGTGGTCGGGCAGGCGGAAATCGCGAGCACCATGTGCTTCAGGCCTTCCTCGATGCGCTTGGCGATCTCGATTTCTCCCTCGCGCGTCAGCAGCTCGACCGTGCCCATCTCGCGCATGTACATGCGCACCGGATCGGTGGTGCGACCGAACTCGGCATCGACCGAGGAGAGCGCCTGCTCGGCTTCTTCCTCGGCCTCGGCGGCATCGACCGGCGCGGCGGCCTGCTCGGCCAGCAGGATTTCTTCCGGCGCGGGCGCCTGGTCGAAGACCTGGATGCCCATGTCGTTGAAGGTGCTGATGATCGATTCGATCTGCTCGGCATCGACGATGTCGTCGGGCAGATGGTCGTTGATCTCGGCATAGGTCAGGTAGCCGCGCTCCTTGCCGAGGGTGATCAGCGTCTTGAGGCGGCTGCGGCGCGATTCCAGATCCGCCGTGGTCGGCTGCGCCTGCTCGAGCGCGGCGAGCATCTGCCGGTCGCGCAGTTTCTTCGCCTTGGCCGAGAGCTTTGCGGGGGCCGCCCCCGGCGGCCGGGACGCGGGCGCGACGAAAGTCGGCGCTGGCGCGACGGCAGGTGCGCCGGTCGCGGCGGCGGCGGTCCCGGCCCCGGGCGGTCTCCCGCTCGCGGCCGGCTTGGGTTGCGTAGGCGTACTCTCCTTTGGCGCTCCGGGTTTCGCGGCGGGCTTCCCGGCGGAGTTTTTTGCTGCTGCAGCCGGCGGGGAGACCGGTTTGCCGGCTTTCCTGGCCGCGGGCTTGCTGGCGGGTTTTGCTGGCGGGGGAGAGGCGGGTTTGATCTGCTTCGCGGCGGAGGATTTTGACATGGACTCGACTCGAAACGCAGGGAAACGTGCGATTCTACACGTTATAGATCAAGCCCTTTTGCGTGCAAGGAGCTCGGACAGACAGCGCCGCTCTTGCGCCGACAGCGTTCCCGTGCGCGCCTTGTCGTTCAGCGCGTCGATGCGCCGGCGCAAGTCGCGTTGTCGCAGGCGCTCCACGGCATCGCCGAACAGGGCTTCGTGTTCGCCTTCATCGTCGGCTTCCGTCCCGATGCGCGGCGTCAGCCGGGCGATGACCTCCTCGTGCGGGCTGCCGCGGAAATGCTCGAGCAGCAGGCCGAGATTGTTGCAGGGCAGGTCGGCATGCTCGACCGCAGCCGCAATCGCGCACAGCGCTTCTCCCTCCGCGCTGTCGCGCGGGATCAGGTCGGCCGGCAGCCGGGCGGCACGTTCCGGGCGGCGCAGGACAGTCAGCAACAGGGTGTGCTCCAGCGAATTGGGCGCGGGACGCCCGCGTTGTGATGGCGGAACCGCAAACCGGCTGCGCGCCAGCGGCCTCAGCCCGCATTGGGCTTCGAGCTCGGCTTGCGAGAGCTGGGCGTGGCGGGCGATTTCCTTGCTGATCTGCACACGCAGGACGGACGCGGAAATCTTCCGTAACAGGGGCTTGGCTTCACTGACGAGCTTGGCGCGGCCTTCGGCCGTGCGGGGATTGCTCTCCTGGATCAGCTTGCGCACCAGAAAGTCGCTGAGGCGCGCGGCGTTCCGCGTTTGCTGGAGGAAGGCGTCCCGGCCGTGTTCGCGGACGAATTCGTCCGGGTCCTGGTCGCCGTCCATGGTGAGGAACTCGACGCTCTTGCCGTCGACGAGGTATTCGAGGCTGACTTCCATGGCGCGCCGGGCGGCGCGATCGCCGGCGGCGTCGCGGTCGAAGCAGAAGACGACGCGGTCGGCCAGCCGGATCAGGCGCTGGATGTTGATGCCGGTGGCCGCGGTGCCGAGCGTGGCGACGACGTTCTCGACGCCGCTTTGCGCCAGTCCGACGACGTCCATGTAGCCCTCGACCACGAGCACCATGTCCTGCTGCTGGATTGCCTTGCGCGCCTGCGGCAGGCCGTAGAGTTCCTCGCCCTTGCGGAACAGCGGCGTTTCGGGGGAGTTCAGGTATTTGGGTTCGCCCTGGCCGAGCACGCGGCCGCCGAAGCCGATGACGTTGCCGCGCGCGTCCTGGATCGGGAACATGATGCGGTCGCGGAAGCGGTCGTAGCGCCGGCCCTGCTCGTTTTCGATGACGAGCCCGCATTCGACCAGCGCCGGATCGGCGTAATCGCCCTCCATAAAGGCGCGCTGCAATCCCTGCCAGTCGTCGGGCGCATAACCCAATCCATAGCGCGCGGCGATCTCGCCGGTCAGCCCGCGGCCCTTCAGGTAGTCGATGGCCTTGGGCGAGGCCTTGAGCTGCTCCTTGTAGAAGCGTGCGGCGCGCGCCATGCGCTCGGTCAGGGGTTGCTGCTTCGCCTTTTCCTGCGACCGGGCGGTGACCTCGCGCGGCACCGGCATGCCCAGCTGGCCGGCGAGTTCCTCGACCGCCTCGACGAAGCCGAGACCGCTGTACTGCATGACGAAGCCGATCGCGCTGCCGTGGGCGCCGCAGCCGAAGCAGTGGTAGAACTGCTTGGCGGGGCTGACCGTGAAGGACGGCGTCTTTTCGGAATGGAAGGGGCAGCAGGCCTGGTAGTTGGCGCCGGCTTTCTTGAGCGTGATGTAGCGCTCGACCACGGCGACGATGTCGACGCGGGATAACAATTCCTGGATGAAGGACTCGGGGATCACGGCGCGATTATGCGCCGCTCATTGGCCGCTGAGTTTTGCCTTGACGAGTTTCGAGACTTCGCCCATGTCGGCGCGGCCGGCGATCTGCGGCTTGACCAGCGCCATCACCTTGCCCATGTCGGCTGGGATTTTCGCCCCTGAGTCGGCAATCGCCTTGGCGACGATGGCGGCGACTTCGTCGGCGCTCATCGCCTGCGGCATGTAGGCGGTCAGTACGTCAACCTCAAACTTCTCGGCATCGGCGAGATCCTGGCGCTTCGCGGCTTCGTACTGGGTGATCGAATCCTTGCGCTGCTTGAGCATCTTCTCGATGACGGCGATGACCTGCGCATCGTCGAGCGCGATGCGCTCGTCGACCTCCTTCTGCTTGATCGCCGCCAGCAGCAGGCGGATCGCGCCGAGGCGGGCGGTCTCCTTCGCCTTCATGGCGGTCTTCATGTCTTCGGTGATGCGGTCTTTCAGGCTCATGCGGTTTTCTCCACAAACGCAAAAACCGCCCCCCTTGCGGTCGGGGCGGTCAGTGCAGGCAATCGAAAGCGGATCAGTACAGCTTGGGCGGCAGGAGCTGGCTGCGGATGCGCTTGTGATGGCGCTTCACGGCGGCAGACAGCTTGCGCTTGCGCTCGGACGTGGGCTTCTCGTAGAACTCGCGGGCGCGAAGTTCGGTGAGCGTGCCGGCCTTTTCGATGGTGCGCTTGAAGCGGCGAATGGCGACTTCGAAAGGCTCGTTTTCCTTGACGCGAATACCGGGCATGCGGACTTTCCCTAGTGGATGTGGG
>JAGXSN010000018.1 GCA_018333815.1 Sulfuritalea sp.
GCCACGAGCTGCCGCGGCGCCAGCACGACCGGCTCCTCCGCGAGCCGCGCCATCACGCGGTCGGTCAGATCGCCCGTCCCGACGGGTTCGCCGCGCAGGCTGGCGCCGATCAGGCTGTAGGCCCGCCAGGCCGACGGGTCGTGGCGCGCCGCACGCAGCGCGCCCGGCGCCTCGCGCTCGCCCAGTTCGCCGTCGAACAGGGCGGAAATCTCGGCTGATCGTTCTGTTTCCATGGCTTTCTCCAATAGCTACCAGCGTCGATCCGGGGCGGTGTCGAGCAGGGGACGCAGGCGCGCCGCAATCGCCTCGCGGGCGCGGAAGATCCTGGAACGCACCGTGCCGATCGGACAGTCCATCACCAGAGCGATCTCCTCGTAGGTCATCCCCTCGATCTCGCGCAGGCTGATCGCGGTGCGCAAGTCCTCCGGCAGGGCCGCCATGGCGGCGTTCACCGTTTCCCCGATCTGCCGCGACATAAGGACGCGATCGGGCGTTGCCTCGTCGCGCGGCTGAATCGACTCCTCGATGCCATCGGAATCGTCACCGACAATCTCGCTGATCGTCTGAACGCGCCGGTCCTGCGCCGCAAGCCAGTTCTTTGCGGTGTTCACCCCGATGCGGTAGAGCCAGGTGTAGAACGCGCTCTCGCCGCGAAAGTTCGGCAATGCCCGATAGGCCTTGATGAAAGCCTCCTGCGTCACGTCTTCGGCTTCGGCGGGATCGCGCACCAGCCGCATCACCAGCCGCAACAGCTTGCGCTGATATTTGCCGACCAGCAGGCCGAAGGCTTCCCGGTCGCCGGACTGGACCCGTTCGACCAGCAGCAAGTCGGCTTCGCGCTCTCCCATGGCGTGGCGTTGTTGGTATGGACTGGCGAACCAGTATAGCCGGCTTCTCTTTTCGCACGTTCCGCTCCAGAATCTACGCTGCCAATGCGACTCGGCGCGGCGGGATTGGTTCCATCGCCAGCGTGATATAGTCCCCGCGCCATGGCCAGCAACGACTACCAGAGAATTTTCGATGTCATCGTGATCGGTAGCGGCCTTGCCGGCCAGACGCTCGCCCTGCGGCTGGCCGACACGCATCGCGTCGCGATGGTGACCAAGCGCCTGATCGACGATACGGCGACCAACTACGCCCAGGGCGGCATCGCCGCGGTACTGGATGACGCGGACTCGATCGAGTCCCACATCCAGGATACCTTGGTGGCCGGCGCCGGCCTGTGCGACCCGATCGCCACGCGCTTCGTGGTCGAACATGGCCGCGCCGCGATCGACTGGCTGATCGCACAAGGCGTGCCCTTCACCCGTGACAACGACAGCAGCGGCGGCGGCTACCACCTGACCCGCGAGGGCGGTCACAGCGCGCGGCGCGTCATTCACGTTGCCGACGCCACTGGCGCCTCGGTGCAGCAAACGCTCAGCCGCAAGGTGCGCCAGCACCCCAACATCACGGTGCTGGAGCGTCACATCGCCATCGACCTGATCACCGGCAGCAAGCTCGGCCGGAAAACCCAGCGCTGCTGGGGCGCCTACGTACTCGACCTCGACAATGATCGGGTACTGACCCTGTCCGCGCCCAACACCGTCATCGCCAGCGGCGGCGCCGGCAAGTCCTACCTGTTCACCAGCAACCCCGACACCGCCACCGGCGACGGCATCGCCATGGCCTGGCGCGCCGGCTGCCGCGTGGCGAACATGGAATTCATCCAGTTCCACCCGACCTGTCTCTTCCACCCGCGCGCCAAGTCCTTCCTGATCACCGAAGCGATGCGCGGCGAAGGCGGCATCCTGCGCCTGCCCGACGCATATGGTGGCGAGCGCTTCATGACCGCGCACGATCCGCGGCTGGAACTGGCGCCGCGCGACATCGTCGCCCGCGCCATCGACTACGAGATGAAGAAGCGCGGCCTCGATTGCGTCTTCCTCGACATGACGCACAAGGGCGAAACTTTCCTGCGCGAGCACTTCCCGAACATCCACGCCCGCTGTCTTGAACTGGGCATCGACATCGCCAAGGAACCGATCCCGGTCGTGCCGGCCGCCCACTACACCTGCGGGGGCATCGTCGTCGACCTGGACGCGCGCACCGACCTGCCGGGGCTATATGCGCTCGGTGAGGCCACCTGCACCGGCCTGCACGGCGCCAACCGGCTGGCGAGCAACTCCCTGCTCGAATGCCTCGTCTATGGCGAGGCCGCCGCGAACGACATCCGCGACCAGAAACCGGTCAAGTCGCCGCAACTGCCACGCTGGGACGAATCGCGCGTCAGCGACGCCGACGAGGAAGTCGTGATTTCCCACAACTGGGACGAGTTGCGCCGCTTCATGTGGGACTACGTCGGCATCGTGCGCACCACCAAGCGGCTCGAACGCGCCCGCCACCGCATCCGTTTGCTGGAAAAGGAAATCGACGAGTTCTACGCGAGCTTCCGAGTCAGCAACAACCTGATCGAATTGCGCAATCTGGTGCTGACCGCGCATCTGATCGTCGCCTGCGCGCTGAAGCGCAAGGAAAGTCGCGGCCTGCACTTCAGCCGGGATTACCCCGGCCTGCTGCCCAAGGCGCGCAATACTGTCCTCAGGCCGCGGCGCTAGCGCGCCATTTCAGCCAGACGCGCAGGCGCCGATGGGCTTCCGCTCCGGTGGCCATCGGCGGAATGGCGAGCGATTCCCTCCCCTCTCCGCTGCGCAAGCGCAGCACCACCAGCCAGGGCGACACCGTCGTATCGGATTCGACGTCGGTCTCTTCGCTGGCGCCGCCACGACGCCCGACGACCAGCCGGCGGTCGGCGTGGAGCGTCAGGGCGACGATGTCGCCCCGGCACAGCAACCGTGCCGGCAGACGGTCCCGACAAATCGCAATGGCGATGGGCAACCGCACCGCCCGATCCTCAGACCCGCCTGAACGCGAGCGTTCCGTTGGTGCCGCCGAAGCCGAAGTTGTTCTTGATCGCCACCTCGATCGCCAGGTCGCGCGCGGCGTTGGCGCAGTAATCGAGGTCGCACTCCGGATCCTGCTCGATGATGTTGATGGTCGGCGGCGAGACCTGGTGATGCACGGCCAGCGCGGTCAGCACCGACTCCAGTCCGCCGGCGCCGCCGAGCAGGTGGCCGGTCATCGACTTGGTGGAATTCACCACCAGCTTCTGCGCCGCAGCGCCGAAGGCCAGCTTGATCGCTTCGGTCTCGTTCTTGTCGCCCAGCGGCGTGGACGTGCCATGGGCATTGACGTAACTCACCTGGTCGGGATTGACCCCTGCATCATCGAGCGCGTTCAGCATGCTGCGGCGCGGCCCGTCGGTATCGGGAGCGGTCATGTGGTAGGCATCGCCGCTCATGCCGAAACCGGCCAGTTCGCAGTAGATGTGCGCGCCGCGCGCCTTGGCGTGCTCGTATTCCTCGATCACCATGACCCCGGCGCCCTCGCCCAGCACGAAGCCGTCGCGTCCCTTGTCCCACGGGCGGCTCGCCGTCGCCGGATCGTCGTTGCGCGTGGATAACGCCTGCGCGGCGGCGAAACCGCCGACCGCCAGCGGGGTGACGGTCGACTCGGCGCCGCCGCAGACCATCGCGTCGGCATCGCCGTACTGGATCATGCGGAAACTGGTGCCGATCGCGTGCAGACCGGTCGTGCAGGCGGTGACCACGGCGAGATTCGGGCCCTTGAGGCCCAGCAGGATCGACAGGTTGCCCGAGATCATGTTGATGATCGTGCCGGGAATGAAGAAGGGGGAAATCTTGCGCGGGCCGCCGGCGAGGAAGTCGTCGTGCGTTGCCTCGATCATCGGCAGGCCGCCGATGCCGGAGCCGATGTTCACCCCGATGCGATGGGCGTTCTCCGCCGTAACGACCAGGCCGGATTCCCGGAAGGCCTGGATGCCCGCCGCCATGCCATAGTGGATGAAAACATCCATGCGGCGCGCCTCCTTCGGTGCGAGGTAGTCCCCGACCTGGAAGCCCTTGACTTCGCCGGCGATGCGCACCTTGAGTGCGGAAGCGTCGAAACGCGTGATCGGGCCGATGCCGCTCTTGCCGGCGAGGATGGCGTTCCAGCTTTCGGCAACATCGTTGCCGACCGGCGAGACAAGACCCAGACCGGTCACGACG
>JAGXSN010000019.1 GCA_018333815.1 Sulfuritalea sp.
TAGCGTCGATCGACCACCACGGCGGGAATCTTGGCGATGCCCAGTCCCCAGGCATCCGCGACACCTTGGTAGGCGTGGCCGATGCGGCGTTGAAGGGCCTCGCCGCCGTCATGCAACCGCTGCCGCACCAGGGCTGCAGCCTGTTGCGGGTCGGCCGGTAGGTGCGCGGCGAGTTCGACCTCGATGCGCGTGGCCTGGTCCAGCTCGATGATCCGCACGCCGGCTGGAGCCTGCACCGGATGACGGCTGTCGGTGACGACGAGCACGTCGGCTGCTGCAGTCTGGGTAAACATGAACAGCACTGCCCACAGTCCGGGCGCAATGCTGATGGTCGGCAGCCGGGGCGAAGCCTTGAAGACGGGGGCCGGCATATCGGGCGTCCTTGGAGTCGATCAAAGTCACAGTCGACTTCAAGTGCCGATCTAGCGCGACAAAGAAACCGCATCCGGCCCCTGCCGGTTTCATACCCTATGCCGTTGTGAGCGTTGTGATTGCCTCCTGTCGGAGGCGGAGATCAGGTGCGGGACGCTGAGGTGCCCGCGAACCCAAGAAACGCATGCTGTAAGCGAATCGGCATCGACGGCTTGGAGCGTGCGTGTAGGCTCTGCCAAGTCCCGTCACTGATGTCGCTCGGGGCGAGGCGATCTACCGAGCGCGAAACTCTTCTCAAGTAAGCGTTGACGCCATCCGCGGATTCCGAAGGAACGCCGGCAAGAACGTACCCCACCATGAAGCCGATAGCATGGTTCTCGCCGTACTTCTCCTGGATGAATCGATCCATGCCCTCGACGACGTACTCTCGACACAAGTGAGTGTCCGACCCGGCGATTCGTTTGCATTCGATGATCGCGTGCGGATCATGCTCCTGCGTGCGCAAGAAAATTTCGACGAACGCCAGCGGGATGTCGGTACGTCCGTCTGGCAGCATCACGTTGCTTTTAGATCGCGATTCCGTGCCAGGCAGCACCATGATCTGCTTCCACGGGGAGTTCTTCAGCGCAATGCGCATCCCGTCCCGCAGGCGCTCGGTCATGATTACCTCTCCAGCGTTGGCATTCACGTCCTCGGCTGCGCATGCTCGCTGCCAACCTGCGGCCAGTGTCAGCAGAATGACCGCCACAACCTCGGGCTCAAGTTCAATGAACTCTCTGCCCAGTGCAGGAGGTGTCTCATAGGGGATCCTCAAACTTTGCCCCCTGAAAAGCTCTCCGCGACCACTGCATCGGCATCTTCCAGTGCCGCTATGCCCATCCAGTAGCGCCGCGCTGCTGGCTTGATGATCACGACTTCGTTGCGTCCGTGTACTCGCAATTCCCGCTCTGCACTGAGCGCGGTCGCAATCTTGACTTTCAGGCGCCTGCCGATACGTGCCAGTACTTCACCCAATTCGCCTTGTGGTGCCACGACGCTCACGCTCGCATTACCCGGCCCCTCTTCCAAGACAAAGCGCACGACGCGCAAGGCCGAACTGCTTGGCAAGTCGAGCACTTCGGCGCGCATGTGCCGCTTATTGCGAACGGAAAGCCAATCCTCGATAACGGACAGGAACGTCTTGGCATACGCCGTGACCTCAGTACGACTGTCCGATGGCTCCACGGATGATTCGCGGCCGGTTTCCCATTGCCACCCGGCGCGAAGGAGGCCGTCTCGAATGACAGTTCGGTCGGCATCGTTCAGTTCGTACAGATCGAAGACAGCTTCGTCCAGTTCAGCCCATCCCCTCTCGTCGGTGCCGTTGGCGCGCAGATTCTTCTCAATCTGCAGCAGGCGCTGGCCAGCCTCAGATTTCACTGCGCTCGTGAAATTAGGCACCGGTAGGAAGCTGAGGTCGCGAGCCAGCAGCTTCCTCTTGTAGATTCCAAACTCTGCAGCGGTCAGATAGAAGAACCATGTCGCAAAAGCAGAACTCAACACTGTGGCAAGCAAATGTGCCATCCGCGTGTGCCCTCTCGGAAGAGACACTGCGAAGTATGAGTTCGTGAAGACGAGATCCCGCTCGGAGACGGCCGCCAAGACGCGTGGACTCCCCAGAAGCATTTCCTTCACGATGAGAAGCGGGGCTTGATATATCTCCCGCGATCGTGGCCATTGTGCCTTCGATTGGCTGAAAGTCGGCAAATCATCGGGAATGTTGAAGTGCTGCATGTCTTTGACTTGCAGTACATCCAATCCTTTTAGCGGGCGAGCATCGCGCGTCTGATTCTCTGGGGCCCCGCGAATCAATCCAACCTGGAAGGTAGTGTCGAGTAATGAGAGTTGCTCGCCCAGATTTCTGTGGGCCGAAGTCAAGTCATCCAGCAATAGGAGGTCACGGCGCCGGCCAACGGCTGCTGCCTTGAGCTTCAACGGCTGTTCTTGGATCTCGTCGAGTGTCAAAGTGATGACGTCACTCGGCGCCACCTCGAACGAATGAGTCCTTGCACCGCTGGGCGTCCACGGGATCTGAACGACCGTGACCTGATCCGTTCGCTGCTTCGGTCGATGACGGGCAAAGAGAACCACTGCGGGCATAGCCGCTGTCGCGAAGAGCCAACTGCACAAATTGGACAGATTTACCAAGGTGATCGGAGCCACGGCTCGCATCACATGCTGAGCTGCTGCCATGCCGGTGCCGCTGCGGCTGAAGAACGGCATCGCGCTAAGAATGATGCCGAAACGGGTCTTCTCATGTGAGAACTCCGCCGCTCGCAACACGAAATCCAAGCCTTCACCGCGCGGTTGCGCAGGTACGCCCGCAACCCTGGTCTTGCGCCGCGCTTCGGTTCCTGTCTGCCCCCTAAAGCTCCAAGGGGGATTGCCCACGATAAGGTCGAACTGCTTCAGCCCTGTCGGCGTCGCCAGCACGGCCTTGCCATCTCCATCACGTTCGACAGTACGAGCGTCACCGACGAGCAATGTCCTGCCGATCAATGGCTGGAACTTCAGGGACTGCGGTGGTTGCGGGTCAGGGTCCAGCTCAAGCGCAGCCAGGTACAGGCTGAACGCAGCGACGCGAATCGCGGCTTCGCTAATGTCTACGCCATACACCTGCCCGTAGAGCGTCGAGCGGATCAGCTCCCTCGTGGGCGGCTGACCTTGCGAGCGAAGATGAACCAAGCGCCGCAGCGCTTCGACCAGGAAGACACCGGAGCCGCACGTCAAATCCAGCACCGACTCCCGTCCAGATAGACCATCCATGACCTCATCGAGGACCAGCGAGACGACGGACAGTCGCGTGTAGTGCACGCCGTTTCGCAACGCTTCTGTGCGCTTTCCTCCAGTCTGCGGCTCAGCATGTGCAAACTGCTCGTAGATCGAGCTGATGAGCTCGACCGGAATCACGTCGAACTGGTAGGGGAAGAAGCTGAGTTGCCCGCTTTCAGGATCGACAGCCTCCAGGAACTCCGCAACCCGCGTCAAATGGTGAGCGGCTGGTGTCGTTTTCACCGACGAGGGCGGAAACATATCGCCGTTGAAGGTCTGGGCCAGCCATGCGAACAGCTTGCTGGTCGCTGGCCGGTCGCGCAGGATCGCCGGCAACGCCGTGCGGCCGCATACCCGCTTCAACCGCGCCGCACTGACGATCTCGCGGTCAATCAGGTACTGGGTGAAGATCACGCGCCCAATCAAGGCCTGCGCCGCATCGCGCGCGAGATTGCCTGCGACCAAATCGCGTTCGAGACATCCAAGGTCAGACAGGAGCTTCTGATCGACGCTGGTCTTGCGATCGATGGCCGGCACCTGGGCCCAGAATTGGCCCGTCTCGATCGCCAGTCGGCCGGCCAACTCGTCCAGTTCATGAAGCGAAGCTTCGATGTTCTCGAAACGCCGAATCAAATGTCTCTGGGCATCGCCTTCTTTCGCGGGTGTGCCGAAACCGTTGTACAGGTCGATACGCTGCGGCGAGATCACCCACAGCAACGGCGCGAACCCCTCGTTCCAGACCTCTCGTCGCCACTGGCTGACCAGATCGTCTGCAGGCGCGCTTTGCTCAAACTTGAAGTAGACGGTCAACGACGACGCGCTGCGCCACAATGCGTCCGGAACAAAAACGCGGCCGTGGCGCGAGGACTGCGCCTCAGCCCCCAACCGAAGGCCGGGCGCGGGTCGCCCGTCCGGCAGGTAGCCGGTTGCGGCGAGCACCTGTTCCAGCGTGGCAGTGTTCACGCCCTACTCCGGATAGCTTCGGGTGGAAACGGCAACGCTGCCTGGCTCGGCGTCGGGACGATCGGCAGCATGTGCTGCTGAAACCGCATGATCAACGGATCGAGCGGGATCACGAGAGTCGGTTGGGCCGGCGCCGGCCCAACCCCCTCGGGGCCGATATCGCACAGGTTCGCCGAAGTGGGCGTCACGAACGCCACAGACCCGTTCAGCGCCAACGCGCCACTGGTGCTCAGCAACCGAAAAAGCGCGTCCACGCCGACGCTGACGGTGGCGATGTGCACGCCCAATGAGCTGACCAGCTCATTGGTAACGGCCAAGCCAAGGAGATCGGCGAAGGTGAATCGGGCAGCCTTCCCGGTCTTGGACGCCAAGTAGGGCACGGTCTTGCGCCAATGCCGCACCGTTTCGGCGGACACGCCAGTTAGCGTGCGCATCTGATCCTGAGTGTACTGGATGGCGGTGACGGCAGACATTCGCGTTGCTGGCAACTAGAAAATACGCACATTCTGCCATGTAAAGGTGTGCCTCTCAACAAATAAAGGCCGGTTCAGCCGCGTATCCCGCAAGCTTGCAAGCTTCCGAAATCGTGACCATCAGAACGCATCGCCAAGGTGGCAACCGGAACCGTTCATGGCAGTTCTTGTGGAGAGGGGCAAGAGGAACAGGCGCCCCCGGAGGGACGCCTGCGGACTACAGTAAGCCGGCTTCGGCGAACGAGTACGGGCTGCCCTTGCCGACGATGAAGTGGTCCAGCACCCGGACATCGACGGTGGCCAGGGCGCTCTTCAGCCGCTCGGTGATCGCACGATCAGCGGCCGATGGCTCGGTGGTCCCCGAGGGGTGCTGATGCGCCAGGATCAGCGCCGAAGCGTTGAGCGCCAGCGCACGCTGAACCACCACCCTCGGATACACCGAAGTCTGGTCGACCGTGCCCTTGAACAGCGGCTCGAAGGAGAGCACCTGGTGCTGGTTGTCGAGAAACACGACGGCGAAGATTTCGTTCGGCTCCGCGACCAGTTTCAGGCGCAGGTAGTCGCGCACGGCGGCGGGACTGCCCAGCGCTGGACCGGCCTTGAACACGCGGTTCTCCAGCAGGGTGATGGCCTGCTGGATGATCCAGTCCTCGTGCTGGGCGGCGATCAGGGTGAGCGACTCCGGGCAGGAGTCGGCGATGACAAGAGACATGGCGAACCTCCAATGGATGAGATCGGAGGGCGCCTGCCCCTGGAGGGCAAACCCTCCTGGGGACGATGGGGATGGAACAGGTGACGAGCGGGCATCCACCACCGCGGATGCGGTGGCTGTTCGCGTCAAGGGATGCGATGCGAACGGGTTTCGATCAACGCGGACGAGCCGCGCCGCAGCCTTGAAGATCGATGGCTACCTGGGCATGTCACCGGCAACGCCGGCGGGCATGTCTGGGGAATGGG
>JAGXSN010000020.1 GCA_018333815.1 Sulfuritalea sp.
GGCGGTCCATCGGCTTGCCCGAGACCATGTCGGAGATCACCGCGCCGATGGCCGCCAGCTGGTCGGGCGTCTCCTCGAAGCCGAAGCCGGCGGCGAAGGTTTCCAGGTCGTGCGTCTTGAACTTGAATTCATGGCCCTGGCGCGCGGCGCGCCGGGCGTAGAGGTGCAGCAGCTCGGCGGCGGTGTCGCGCACCTGCTCGGCGGCCTTCTTCTTCGCCTTCTCCCACTGGCCGGAGCCGAGCGTGTGCAGCTGCACGGCCTCGGGGCCATTTTCACCATGGCCGCTGTAGCGCGAGATGACCTCGAGCTGCGCCACCGGCACATAAAGTTTGGCTTGGCCGGCATATTCGAGCTGGAGGAATTCGGCATCGCCGTCGCCCAAGTCCATATGCACGAGGCCGAGGTAGCGGCCGATGCCGTGGCTTTCATGGACGACCGGGTCGCCGATCTTCAGCTCGGAGAGGTCGCGCAGCCAGCCTTCGAGGTTGGCGCCCCTGTTACGATTGGCATCGCTGCGCCTGTGGCGCGGACGGGCGGTCGCGGCATAAAGCTCGTTCTCGGTGATGACGGCAAAGTCGTCGAGCCGGAAGCCGCCGGACAGCGGCGCGGCGGCGAGCATCAGCCGGGCATCGCCGTCCAGGAATGCCGCGAAATCCGCGCAGGGCGTCGCGGTCAGGCCATGTTCGGTAAGGTATTCATGCAGCGTCTCGCGCCGGCCGGCCGATTCGGCCAGCAGCAGCACGCGTCCCGGATAGCCGGCGAGGAAGCCGCGCAGCGCGGCGAGCGGATCGGCGGCCTTGCGATCGACGGCGAGCGCTGGCAGTGCCGTCTCGCCAACCCCGACTTTCGACAGGTATTGTGCGAACCCATTGGCGGCGATGAAAAAATCATCTTCGCGCAGGAAGATGTCCTGCGGCGGCATGATCGGGCGCGAACGGTCGCCGCCGAGCATCTTGTGGCGCAACTTGAGATCGGTCCAGAATTCGGCGAGGGCGACCGGCACGTCGCCGTGCAGCAACAACGTGGTGTCCGCAGGCAGGTAGTCGAACAGGGTCGCCCCACTGTCCTTTTCCTCGAAGAACAGCGGCAGGTAATACTCGATGCCGGCGGGCAGGATGCCGTTCGAGACATCCTTGTAGAGGGCGATGCGCGAGGCATCGCCCTCGAACGCCTCGCGGAAGCGCTGGCGGAAGGTGGTGCGGCCCGCTTCGCCGGCGGGAAACTCGCGCGCCGGCAGCAGGCGGATCTCCGGCACCGGGTAGAGGGTGCGCTGGCTGTCGACGTCGAAGCTGCGCAGCGTCTCGATCTCGTCGTCGAACAGCTCGATGCGGTAGGGCAGTTGCGTGCCCATCGGGAACAGGTCGACCAACCCGCCGCGCACGCTGTACTCGCCCGGCGCGACCACCTGCGTGACGTGCTGGTAGCCGGCCAGCGTCAGTTGCGCACGCAGCTTGTCGAGGTCGAGCCTGTCGCCCTTCTTCATGAAGAAGGTGTGGGCGGCGAGGAAGGCGGGCGGCGCCAGACGTGTGGCCGCCGTCGGGGCGGCGCAGATCAGCACGTTGCACTGGCCCTGCGACACGGCGAACAGCGTGGCGAGACGCTCCGACACCAGATCCTGGTGCGGCGAGAAATGGTCGTAGGGCAGCGTTTCCCAGTCGGGCAGCAGATGCACCTTGAGGGCGGGCGCGAACCAGCCCACCTCCTCGGCAAGACGCTGGGCTTCGAGCGGGCTGGCGGCGATGACCGCCAGCAGGCGCTTGCCGCCGGCAAGCTGGCTGATCGCCAGCGCGTCGCCGGAGCCGGCGAAATCGGGGAGAACGGCGCGCTGGCCGGCCTTCGGCACGGTCGGCAGGGAGAGCGGGGGAATCATGCGAAAGTGCTGCGGGGAAACGAGGCGGCATTATCGCATCGCCGTCCCGCCGGCTCCGTCAATTACCCCCCGAAAAACTCTCTCACCTTGTCCAGCCAGCCCTGCGCCCTGGGGTTGTGTCTGGCGGCGTTGCCCTGGCTGAGGTCCTCGAATTCCTGCAGCAGTTCCTTTTGCCGCGCGGTGAGGCTCACCGGCGTTTCGACGACGACGTGGCAGAGCAGGTCGCCCTGGCTGGCCGAACGCACGCCCTTGATGCCCTTGCCGCGCAGGCGGAAGACCTTGCCGGTTTGCGTTTCGCTGGGAATCCTGAGCTTGGCGACGCCGTCGAGCGTGGGGATCTCGATCTCGCCGCCGAGCGCGGCGGTGGTGAAGCTGACCGGCATTTCGCAATGCAGGTCGTCGTGGTCGCGCTGGAAGACGGCGTGCGGCTTGAGGTGGATCTGCACATAGAGGTCGCCGGGCGGGCCGCCGTTGACGCCGGGTTCGCCCTCGCCGGAAAGGCGAATGCGATCGCCCTCGTCGATGCCGGCGGGAATCTTGACCGACAGCGTCTTGTGCTGCTTGACGCGCCCGGCGCCGTGGCAGGCCGGGCAGGGATCGGCGATGTAGCGCCCGGTGCCGTGACACTTGGGACAGGTCTGCTGGATCGAGAAGAAGCCCTGCTGCATGCGCACCTGGCCGTGGCCGCCGCAGGTGGGACAAACCGATGGCGAGCTGCCTTTTTTGGCGCCGCTGCCGTGGCAGCTTTCGCATTCCGCCATGGTCGGGATGCGGATGCGCGTCTCGGTGCCGCGTGCGGCTTCCTCGAGCGAGATTTCGAGGTTGTAGCGCAGGTCGGCGCCGCGATAGACGTTGGAGCGTCCGCCGCCGCCCACTCCGCCCCTGCCGCCGAAGATGTCGCCGAAGATGTCCGAAAACGCGTCGGCGAAGCCGCCCATGCCCGCGCCGCCGCCCATGCCGGCCTGCGGGTCGACGCCGGCATGGCCGTACTGGTCGTAGGCCTGGCGCTTGCTCGCGTCGGAGAGGATCTCGTAGGCTTCCTTGGCTTCCTTGAAGTGCTCCTCCGCCTTTGGGTTGTCCGGGTTGCGGTCCGGGTGGTGCTTCATCGCCAGGCGGCGATAGGCCTTCTTGATCTCTTCGTCCGAAGCGTCCCGATTGACGCCGAGCACTTCGTAGTAGTCGCGTTTGGCAGCCATTCGGCGGTCACTTCTTGTCTTTGACTTCCGTGAACTCGGCGTCCACCACGTCGCCGTCGGCTTTCTTCCCCGGCTGGGGCGCCTGTCCGCCTTCGGCTCCCGCCGGTTGCTGCGCTTCGGCGTAGATCTTCTCGCCGAGCTTCTGGCTGGCGGCGGCGAGCGCCTGGGTGCGGGCTTCGATCGCCGCCTGGTCGTTGCCCTTCATGGCCTCTTCGGCGTCCTTGAGGGCGGACTCGATCTTCGCCTTCTCGTCGGCGCCGATCTTGTCGCCGTGGTCGGCCAGCGCCTTCTTCACCGAGTGCACCATCGCGTCGCACTGGTTGCGCGCTTCGACCAGTTCGTGCGCCTTCTTGTCTTCCTCGGCATGGGCCTCGGCGTCCTTCACCATGCGCCGGATCTCGTCCTCGCTCAAGCCCGAGTTGGCCTTGATGGTGATCTTGTTCTCCTTGCCGGTGCCCTTGTCCCGGGCCGAGACGTGCAGGATGCCGTTGGCGTCGATGTCGAAGGTGACCTCGATCTGCGGCATGCCGCGCGGCGAGGGCGGAATGTCGGTGAGGTTGAACTGGCCGAGGCTCTTGTTGCCGGCGGACATTTCGCGCTCGCCCTGCAGCACGTGGATGGTTACGGCCGACTGGTTGTCG